>JAOTYK010000007.1 GCA_029861955.1 Acidobacteriota bacterium | reverse complement strand
GTCCAACTGGCCCGACCGGTGCCGATGGAAACGACGGCGCTGCTGGTGCTGCCGGCGCAGTAGGCGCTACCGGGCCGACCGGTGCTGATGGAAACGACGGCGCTGCTGGTGCTGCCGGTGCGATCGGTCCAACTGGCCCGACCGGTGCCGATGGAAACGACGGCGCTGCTGGTGCTGCCGGCGCGATCGGTCCAACTGGCCCGACCGGTGCTGACGGAAACGACGGCGCTGCTGGTGCTGCCGGCGCAGTAGGCGCTACCGGGCCGACCGGTGCTGACGGAAACGACGGCGCTGCTGGTGCTGCCGGCGCGATCGGTCCAACTGGCCCGACCGGTGCTGACGGAAATGACGGTGCCGCTGGTGCTGCCGGCGCAGCAGGCGCCACCGGCCCGACCGGCCCGACCGGCCCGTCGAACACGTCGCTCGCTTGCGCAACGGCATTTTCGTTCTCCTCCGGGACACCTACTGGCGGATCAGGATCATTGTTGAGCGCCCATGCGGCGGCAACGCTCCAGTCCACGGCTTGCACATCCAAATACGTTACGGGTGGGTACTGCACAAACACCGACAAGAACTGGGCGCTGTTCACCGAAAAAGCCACAGCAGTGTCGGCAGGTGCGTGGCAGTGTGATTTCGTCAACCTGACCGGAACGTCGGCAGCCGGTTCGGTCACCGTATGTGCGATCTGTACGCCATGAGGTAACGCGCTCAGCGCGGGCAAAAACGACGAGCCACACCCGCGAGGAAGGTTACGAACCGATCTGGTTCCGTGCGTTTCGCTAGAATCGTCGCCTCATGGGTGAGAAGGCAGAGATAGCGGCCTGCGGTCTCCTCTAGCGGCTGCAACGCTGGCCCTCGTCTGCCTGCTGGCTACTACCGGGCCGTCGAATTGGGCGTTTTCCGAGCCCGCGGCTTCCGAGGATCCACAGTCTATTAACCGCAGGCCGTGGCAACGTGTCCTCACCCAGCTAAGAGCCGGGCGCGATCGATTCGCTGCCGACCTCGAGCAAGCCCGAGAACATCTAATCGCCCGCGCAGAGCGTGAGAACCCGGAGCTCGCGCAGCGCCTCATCGACAAGCCGGCGGCTCCACGCCGAACCGGCTACGGGCTCCTACCCGACGTCGAGCCCGATCCGTCGTTTCATGAACTGGAACCTCGCCGCCAGACCCACTCGCTAGGATCGTTGACGGCAGTGTCCGCGACGAACTTCCGTGACGCAGCGCTGCTGAGCTTGCGTGTGGCCGAGGAAACGACAGCGCCACTGGAGAGCCTCCAGCCGCTTCAGGCGTACGGGCCGGATTGACGACGGCGTCTGACTACGCAAAAGGCCCGCACCCGCGACGATGCCCAACGCCGTCGCCAGCGGAAACGCCAACCCGGTGCTCGGCTCCGCGAGTTAGGGCACGTCGATAACGTCCGACTCCGGCGAGCGGATCCGCTATACTGGGGCGTTCCACATCGGACGGTTTCCGGTATCGGCCTCCGGCCGCAACAGGATCGGCGGGAGCCGACCTCGAGTTTTCGGACCGGACGCCCGGACAACGTGTCGAGGTACGAAGGGCCGCACCATGAGAGTGCCAATGTTGGACCTGCGCCCGCAGCTGAATGCCATCGGAACCGAGCTCATCGAGGCGATCCACGAGGTCGTCGGCTCGACGCGCTACACCGGCGGCGAGTTCGGGATCGGGGTCTCGTCGGGAGCCGACGCATTGCTCGTGGCACTGACGGCTCTCGATGTCGGCATGGTCGTAACCAACGACCCCGAGCTGGGCTACTCCACAGGCGACTTTCCGGTGAGTGAGCATGCGGCCCGGCACACGATCGCCCTGCCGATCTACCCCGAACTGACTCGCGGAGATGCAGGACCGAGTCGTCGAGAAGCTCGGAGCCTTCTATGACTAGACGCGTGTGCGTGGTCGGCGCCGGCCGTTGGGGAATGAACCACATCCGCACGCTGGCCGGTCTGGGATGCCTGGGCGGGATCGTCGAGGCCAATCGGGTAACGCGAGAGGAGCTTGCACAGGCCTACCCCGGCGTGAAGATCTTCGCCGATCTGAGCGCCGCGTTCGACGAGGCGTTCGACGGCTTCACCGTGGCCACTCCGGCCGAAACACACTACGCCATAGCCCGAGAGATCATCGAGCGCGGGCGCCCGGTGCTGGTGGAAAAACCGATCGCCCTGACCAGCGAACACGCGCGAGAACTGAAGACCCTGGCCCGGCAACGGCAGGTCAACCTGATGGTCGGCCACGTGATGCTGTTCCACCCCGCCATGCGCAAGATCAAGGACCTGATCGACGGCGGGAAGATCGGCAAGCTCGCCTACCTCTACAGCAACAGGCTGAATCTCGGAGCGGTGCGCACCGAGGAGAACATCCTGTGGAGCTTCGCACCGCACGACATCTCGCTGTTCCAGTACTTCATCGGCGAGATGCCGCGAGAGGTCGTCTCTCGTGGCGGTGCCTTCGTCCAGCCGCATCTGCACGACTCGACGATGACCGTGCTGACCTACCCCGACAACGTCGTGGGCCACATCTTCGTCAGCTGGCTGCACCCGTTCAAGGAGCATCGGCTGGTGGTCATCGGTTCCAAGGGCATGCTGTCCTTCGAGGACTCTTCGGAGAGCAAGGAGATCCGGTTCCACGAGAAGGGTATCGACTGGGTCCGCGGGGCGCCGATCAAACGCGAGGGGCCGACGGAGACCGTACCCTACGACGCCAGGATGCCGTTGACCGAGGAACTGAGTTACTTCGTGGCCCACCTCGACGGCACGCCCGTGGAGATGTCCGACGGCCAGAACGCGCAGGACGTGCTGGAAATCCTGGAGAAGGCATCGGAGAGTCTGGTGACCCAGAACGACGCAACGCTGGACAAGGGTGCCGGTCACGACTATTTCGTCCACCCATCCAGCTACGTCGACGAAGGCGTCGAAATAGGCGAGGGCACCAAGATCTGGCACTTCTCGCACGTGCAGTCGCAAACCAGGATCGGACGCGACTGCACGATCGGGCAGAATGTGAATGTGGGCAGCAAGGTGAGCATCGGAAATCAGGTCAAGATCCAGAACAACGTCTCGGTCTACGAGGGCGTCGAGCTGGAGGACTACGTGTTCTGTGGACCGTCGATGGTGTTCAGCAACGTGATCGACCCCCGGAGCAAGTATCCGCAGTGCGGCTCCGAGTTTTACCGCAAGACGCTGGTCCAGGAAGGAGCCTCGATCGGCGCCAATGCGACGATCGTCTGCGGCAACACGATCGGGCGACATGCGTTCATCGGCGCGGGGGCGGTGGTGACCAAGGACGTCCCGGATTATGCGGTGATGCTCGGAGTTCCCGCGGTACGCAGCGGATGGGCCTGCGAATGCGGTCAGATCCTGCCCGGGTTCGACGACGAGGTGATTTGTTCCAAATGCGATCGAGGCTACGGGCTTCGTGAAGGACTGCTGACGCCAAATGTATGAAGGCAAGACGGTCGGCGTTGTCGTGCCGGCCCACAACGAAGAGCTTCTTATCGGTCGCACGATCGAGACGATGCCGGACTACGTCGACAAGATCATCGTGGTCAATGACAAGAGCGACGACAGGACGGCCGAGGTGGTGCGGGGCTATGTGGCCAGGCTCCCCGATCGGGTCGTGCTGATCGACCTCGCCGAGAATCAAGGCGTCGGCGGGTCCATCGCCGCGGGGTACAGGTGGGCCCGGGACCACGAGCTGGAGATGACGGCGGTGATGGCCGGCGACGCCCAGATGGATCCCGACGATCTGCCGGCACTCCTCGACCCGATCGTCCAAGACAAGTCCGATTACACCAAGGGCAACCGGTTGTTCTACGGCCGGGCCTGGCACATGATCCCCAAGGTGCGCTACCTGGGGAACTCGGGCCTGTCGTTATTGACCAAGATCGTCTCGGGCTACTGGCATATTGCGGACAGTCAGGCCGGCTACACGGTGGCCTCGTTGCGCACGCTGAAGACCCTCGATCTGGACAAGATCTTCAAGCGCTACGGCATGCCCAACGACATGCTGGTCAAGCTGAACGTCTACGACTTCCGGGTGCGCGACGTGTACGTCAAGCCGGTGTACAACATCGGCGAGAAGTCGGGAATCCGCATCGGCAAGGTGTTCTTCACCATTCCGATGCTGCTGCTGCGACTGTTCTTCTATCGCATGATACAGAAGTACGTCATCCGCGATTTCCACCCGTTGATCCTGTTCTATTTCTTCGGGGCCACGCTGCTGTTTCTGGACGGGCTTCTGGTGATCCGCCTGATCGTGCTGTGGATCGCGTTCGGGTCGGTTCCGCCGATCACCGCGCTGGCGATCCTGTTCTGCTCCACGCTGGGATTCCAGTCGCTGCTGTTCGCGATGCTCTTCGACATGGAGGCCAACAAGGACCTCAAGGGCGACTAGCTAGCGGCGCCTGGGCTGTACGTGGTGAGGTATGGATGAAGTCGAAGGATACGGAGAGCGGCGGAGATGCTTACGAGGCGCTCCGTCGCCGGCTTGGTGCGATGGAAAGACTCGAGTTCCTCTTCTTCTGGCTGCGGTGGTTCTATCCGAAGGCGCGCGGCGTCACCTGGTATGTCTTGCTGTACTGCTTTCTGTTTCAGAAGGTGCTGCGAATCAACGGGAGAGTGCCCTGGCCAGTACATTTCACGTCACGCATCCTCTATCCGAAGAACATCACGGTTGGAGACAACTCGCCTGTTGGTCTGAGCGGCGGAGGTTACGTGCAAGCGCGCAACGGAATCATCATCGGGAACAACTTTCGAATGGGGCCAGGTGTTGGTCTCATTAGTGCGAATCACGACCTCGACGACTACGACCGTTGGGCGCCGACGGCACCGATCACGATTGGAGACAATGTCTGGATAGGGATGAACACGGTCGTCCTACCAGGTGTTCGGATCGGTGATAATGTTGTCGTCGCCTCAAATTCCTGCGTGAATCGAGACATCCCCCCCAACTCAATTGCGGGAGGAGCGCCGTGCCAAGTAATCAAGGAGAAGGGGCCCTACCAGGGCAAGAGCTACGACAACGTCTGATGTCGAAGCGCTTCAGGCTATTCGTCTATGCATCCTTGCTGTTTCTTTGCTGGTACCTGTGGCGCCATGATTTTCTCGTCGTGCCCAAGGTGCGATCGTTTGGCTTACTGAGCGCATCCTTCGTGTTCTTGGTTGGCGGCTTCCTAGGCGGCGCTTTGGCGTGGAACAGGATTCTGTCGAGATCCGGCGTTGACAGCTCACCGGGCGAATGCGTGGCCTCCATGGGACTGTCTATCTTCGGCAAGTACATCCCAGGCAAGTTGTGGATGATCCTGGGCCGCGCCGCCTACATCGCTCAACGAAGGGGGGAGTCTCTTGCGACATTATCCGCCATTTCTCTCAATGATCAGTTCATCGGCCTATGGGTTGGGCTAGTTCTTGGAACGTTCGGGCTGATGGCGATTGGCGGAGTTCAGCTGTTCGGATGGCTGCTGCTCTTCTCGTGGATTAGTCTCTCCGTGGTCGTATTCAGCCCATGGGGGCATCAGACTGCGGAACGGTTGCTGAAGACCTTCCTGAAAAGGTCCATCAGCTTACCGAGGCTCAAGATCAGCGAGACCTGCAAGCTGCTGCCATGGTTTCTCGGGTACTGGACTACGTGGGCCATAGGCTTTTCCTGTTTCGTTTCAGGTCTATCGGGCATTGACCAGGGAATGGCAACAGGGCTCGCGTTTCCACTCGCCGGCACGCTTGGGATCATTGCCATCTTCGCCCCGGGGGGGCTCGGTATCCGGGAAGGAATCCTGACAGCCTACCTCAAGCTAGCGGGGCTTCCGCTACCTGAAGCCACGACCATCGCGGTCGCATCTAGGCTCTGGTTTCTGGTTGGGGAGAGTGCGTTTTTCGTGTTAGGCCTCGTCGCCAATCGGCACGAGTTGCGAAGTCGAAGCGCTCCGCCTTCCGCCCGCCGGAACACTAAAGAGTCGTTCGATGGGGTTCGCCGCGTGACCCGTGACGTGGAGCGCGACCATCGCCGAGTGGAACCGGAGTAGTCGATGCCGGATAGGGCAAAGGTGTTTTTGGCCGGAGTGCTGCTTGCCACGGTGCTTCTCGTGGCCTACTCCAACCACTTCAACAACGGCTTTCGTTTCGACGATACCCACACCATTGTCAGCAACGGGTACATCGCGGACATCCGCAACATCCCCAGTTTCTTCACCGACGCAACGACGTCGAGCTCGCTTCCCGCGAATCGGGCATACCGCCCGGTGTCGACGATGCTGAACGCCATCGATTACCGGCTCGGGAACGGGCTCGATCCGTTCTACTTTCACCTGTCGATGTTCTCGTGCTATGTCGTTCAACTGCTGCTGATGTTCGTCATGTTTCGGACGATCTTCGATCATTGCCGCCCGCACCGGCACAATCCGTGGCTGGCTCTGTTCGGGACCGGGTTTTACGGGCTGCACGCCGCCAACGCAGAGACGCTCAACTACATCGGAGCCAGAACAGACTCGTTCTCGACGCTGTGTATCGTGGCCTCGCTCGTGCTGTATCAAAATCGGTGGGCGCGCAGGTTCCACCTCTACCTGCTGACCATGGTCGTCGGCATCTTGACCAAGCAGACGGGAGTGATGTTCGCTCCGCTACTGTTCCTTTACATCCTGTTCTTCGAGGAGGGGACCCTCGAGGATTCAGGGCATCGCGTCGGTGCGTGGGCGAGAATCGGTCGCGCACTGCGCAAGAGCGCGCCGGCGTTCGTCCTGGCGCTTGCGCTGTTCGCCTTCAACCAGGCCTACATGACTCCCGAGACGACGGTATCAAGCAACCAGACTGTCAGTCGCGTGGACTACGCGGCGACCCAGCTCTATGTGATGACCCACTATCTGGGGAATTTCGCGGTGCCCGTCCGACTGAGCGCCGATCCGGACTTTACCGTGATCGAGGGCTTTCTCGATCGGCGAATCCTCCTCGGATTCGGTGCGGTCCTGATTGTGCTGTGGGTGGCCGTCTCGGCAATGGTCAGGGTCAAGACGAGGCCGATCGCCTACGGCATCCTGTGGTTCTTCGTGGCGTTGGCACCGACGTCGAGCGTCGTCCCGCTCTATCAGATAGCCAACGACCACCGCACGTTCTTTCCGTATGTCGGACTGGCCATGGCTGTGAGCTGGGGCGCCGGCCTGGTGCTGGGCAGGTACGAGTCGACGATCCTGAGCACGCGCTGGCTCAAGCCTGCGATCGTGGCGCTGTTCTGCGTCGTGATCGCGGGCCATGCCTACGGGACGCACCGTCGAAACGACGTCTGGAGCTCCCCGGAGAAGTTGTGGCTCGACGTGACGCTGAAGAGCCCGCGCAACGGACGAGGATTGATGAACTACGGTTTGACTCAGATGCGGCTGGGCAGGTATGAGTTGGCGCTGGACCACTATCAACGAGCCCTCGCGTTCGTGCCCCACTACTCGTACCTGCACATCAACCTGGGCGTGGTGAAATCGGCGATGGGAAAGCAGGAAGAAGCGGAACAGCACTTTCGGAACGGTCTCAGCCACGGCCGCACCAATCCGGAAGCGTATTACTTCTACGCCCGCTGGCTCAAGGAACAGCGCAGATTCGTGGAGGCCAAGCGGCACCTCGAGGCGGGTCTCGCGTTGAGCCCGCGACACGTCAAAATCCAAGCGATGTTGAGCCAGGTGGCGGCGCGGGCGACTCAAGCCGCAGAATCGGACATCGAGAGTCTGGCACGCAAGGCGGGCGAGGAACCGAGCGCGCAGAACTACGCCAACCTCAGCCTGAGCTACTACCAAGCTGGGCGCTACGAGGAAAGCATCGAGGCCTGCCGGCAGGCGCTTGAACTGAATCCGCGGTCGGTCATCGCCTACAACAACATGTGCAGTGCGCTGGTCCAGCTCGGCGAGTACGATCGGGCGATCGAGTCGTGCGAGACGGCCCTGGAGATCGACCCCGACTTTGGCCGCGCCAAGGCGAATCTGGCCTGGGCCCAGCAGAGCAAGGCCGCACGGTAGGTGGGTTCGACCGTATCAAGGAATCCTGGGTGCGACGTATTGCCTCCACTCATCCTACTTGAACCCCAAGCGTCCACCGACTACTTTGTCTGCGACTAGAGTTGATCGAGACACCCGGGCGGTTAGCTCAGCTGGTTAGAGCACCTGCTTTACACGCAGGGGGTCACTGGTTCGAATCCAGTACCGCCCACCATCTTCGCGCAGCCGGGAATCCTCCACGTATAATGACGGTTGTATCGGCAGGGGCGTGAAGGAGCGGGTCTTGAGACGATTGTCATTCCTGGTTGCCACGGCGGTCCTGATCGTCTCGCCCGTCGTGGCCGAGGACGTCCCCACCGACGACGACAAGTACCGCGTCAGTCGTCTACAGGGCACCGTCCAGCTGGACCGCAGAAACCCGGTCACGGGTGCCACCGTGCGTGTCATGGATCCCGCGACGGACCATCGCCTCTATCTGACCTCCACCGACCAATCGGGCAAGTTCCGCGTCGGCGGTCTGCCCAATGGCGATTACGTCATGACCCTTCGACGCCAGGGGTTGGAGACCGTCATCAAGAACGATATCCAGATCAAGTATCCGTTTCGTGCCGTGGTCGAGATCACGATGAAGCCCGGCGCGACTTCCGACACAGCGCAGTCGGCGACCAACGCCAGCACAGAAAACGGACCCGCAACCCTCGATGCGACGGTGGCGGATACCGACGGGAAACCGCTGAGCGAGGTCTATGTAAGGGTCGTGCGTCCCGACGGAAGCTACGGACCGCGAACCGTACGGACCGACGAGGCGGGTCAGTTTCGGATGGAAGAGCTGGCGCCGGGACCCTGGCGGCTGAATGTACGCGGTGCGGGATTCCTCTGGCTATCGACGATGCTCGAAGTCGAAGGAACGACCGAACTTCAAATCGGCCTGGTCTCTCAACCGCCGGGCTACGTGCCGACGCCCAACGAATTGATGCCGCCGGAGCGACCGATCCCGCCGACGGACCTACTGCGCTAGCCGTTCTATCACGACGCTAAAGCCGTGCGGCGGTCGGAGTGGCGTCAAATCGTCGCTGATACCCCTCCGGATGGCCAGAGTGCCAGCGCCACGCCGACGCGACGATCTCTCGCAACGATCCATGAGTGGGCTTCCAGTTCAGTAAACGTCCAGCCCGTTCCGACGACGCGACTAGCGTTGCAGGGTCGCCGGCTCTACGAGGAGCCGGGCTCACCGAAATGTTGCAGCCCGTGATCTCCTCGACCGTACGGATCACTTCCTTGACGGTGTATCCATGTTGCCCGCCCAGGTTTATGTTACCCGGGTTGGGTCCGTCGCACTCGAGAGCACCGAGAGCCGCCAGGTGTGCTGCAGCCAGATCCTCGACATGAATATAGTCCCGGATACAGGTGCCATCGCGGGTCGGATAGTCGTCGCCAAATATCGGTACCGTTTCGCCGCCATGTAGTGCCGTCAGTAAGAGTCGTGGGATCAGATGTGATTCCGGTGAGTGGTCCTCGCCGATATCGCCTGATTCGTGAGCCCCGGCAGCGTTAAAAAAACGCAGTGAGGCAAAACGTAATCCGTACGCCTGATGATACCAATGCAACGCTCGTTCGAATGCGAGCTTTGTTTCGCCATACGGATTCGTCGGGATCGTCGGGTGATCCTCGTCAATGGGTGTCCGTTGCGGCTCGCCATAGACCGCAGCGCTGCTGGAAAACAAGAATCCGCGAACGTCGTGACGGATCACCGCTTCAAGTAAACGAAGTCCACGTTCGAAATTGTTTGCGTAGTAACCTGCCGGATTCTCAAATGAGGGTCCGACCTCGCTGGTTGCGGCGAGGTGGGCCACGGCGTCGAATCGTTCATCGCCAAGCAGTTGGTTCAGGACCTGCGAGTCGGCGAAGTCCGCCTCGATCAGTCTCACGCCACCGAGAGCTTCGTGATGTCCGGTTGAAAGATCATCTAGCACAACCGGAGTATGGCCGCTGTCTTTGAGCAGTTGAACGAGATGACAACCGATGTATCCGGCACCTCCCGTGACAAGTACCTTCGCCATGACTACTGAACCTCATAGAATAAGAGATTGGGGGCATTGGGCGCCGCCGCGCCGTCATCCCGTAAGGAGAAATCCGTTCGTTTATCTAGCACCTCGGCGTCAGAATAAATCCCTGGGTTGGTGGAGCGGAAGATCGTGTAGGTCGGCCGACCTGTGTTACTCCAGGTCAACTGGATGTCGGTCAGCAGTGGCCCGATTCGCGAGACCACGAGGAGCGGATCTTCCAATACCTGAGTGAATGAAAACCCGGCATGGAGAGCCATGGTCGTCGAGCCGGGATTGGTGACGGTCAGATCGACGGTCGCAACGGGGTGCGGAGGAGTCACACCCGTCACGGCTGTACTGTTTAATAGAACGATTTCCGTCAATGATTGACCGCCTACGGACACCTTGACCCCCGGCGCAAAGTTGCTGCCACTGACGGTGACCGTCGTTCCGCCGACTGTACTGCCCAGGTTCGGAGTCACCGACAGCGGGGAAGCGTTCGTTGCTGCCGGCAGCGTGATTGTGCCCAGGTCGACCGAGCCAGCGACAACTACGTTCGCGATCGTGGTCTGTCCTAGACCAGATCCGGCGATGGGATTGACTCGCACATCGTAGGTACCCGCTGCGATGACCGAAGCAAACATTCCCGAAATGCCTGTCGTGTCCAATGAGACTGGCGCTTCGTTGCCACCGGGAATTGCCAGGAAGTCGAGATCTAAACCAACCAACCCGACCGCAGAACCATTCTGCACGACGCCACTCACCGTGTGCGCGGGCTGGAGTTGTACCGTCGGTAGAACCGCGCTTGTCGTTAAGTCGACGCCAGATAGTCTTGTCGGAGCAAGTCCGGTGGGAGATGGCGGACTAAATTCGATATCGTAGATCCCCGCCGGAACAGCGATAGCGTATAGACCATCGGCGTCGGTATTGTCTCTTGGCGTGAACGCTTCGCTCCCGGAAAGAGTGGACTCGAAGTCCAGGTCAATCGACTCCACCGGCGATCCCGCGGCGGTGACGAGGCCGGTTGCCAGTGAGCCAACGTCAAGAACGATCGTCGGTAAGAAGCGGTCTGCATTCAGATCCACGATACCGGCGACGAAACGCGGCTGTACCGTGGCGCCCCGCGGTGGGATCAACAACAGATCGAGGTTGCCCGGCGCCACGACAAGGTCGTAGTTACCGACGGGATCGGTATTGTTGCGAATATTGAAGATTTCCGTGCCATCGAGTGGGTCGAGAGTTTGCACCTGCACCGCCTCAATCGGTGATCCCAGGCTGTCATGGACCAGCCCGCTGAGGTGCACGCCTTGCACAAGTGTGACATCCCCGATATTCGTATCTGTCGAGATCCAAAGTCCACGCATCAGCTTCGCAACAAGCCCCGTTCCGATGGTCGGCTCAAATTCGATATCAATATTCGTTGTGGGCACGACGAAAGAAAAATTTCCCGACTGATCGGTATTGTCCGGTGTGACGTAGAGCGGTCCGTCGTCGATCGTGTCGATCACATCAATGTCCAGCGAAGTCACCGGAATCAAACCCTGATCCAGAACTCGTCCGCTGACGAACCAACCGCTCTGAAGCTGCTGATTGATAGTGATGGAGCCCCCCTCGACTCGTTCGTTACGCAACTCGACGGGGACGAAGCGCACGCCAGCCGCGGGCTTGAAACGGATGTCATAATCACCGGGAGGCACGCTGACGGCATAAAAGCCCAGTACGTCGGTGTCGTCATTCGTGAGCGGAAGACTTTCGTTGGTGTCGCGATCTATGAAGTCGAGGTCGACGTTGGCGATTCCGCTACCACCGGCCTGGGTGACCTGGCCGCTCACGACGGTTGCATGAGTCGCCCCGGCAATAGCCAGCAAGAGTAATGCCGGTAGTAGTATTAGGATTGAGAGATTCATGGATTCTCCTCAGAACAGGTACTTCAGCTTCAGGCGGACCACCGCGGAAGAGTCTGTAGGCCCCAGAAACGCATCGCCCGGCTCGAAGTAGCCAAGATCCAGTTCGAATTCGAAATGTCGCAATTCCTCAAAGCCAACGACGAGGTCCCACTCTTCGCCGATATCCAGATCGATCAGGTTCAGCCGGCGATCATCAAAGGTGGCGTTCACTAGTTCAGCGGCAGGTGTGTCAAGTCGATAACGGTGATAGATCAAATCTATGGAAGTCTTACGTTTCGGTCTTAGACCGAATCCGATTGTCGAAATGGAAAGGTTCGCCAATTCCGGACGCAAGGCTTCGCCGTAATACCTAAAACTCGAGACGCCGTTCCACTTTCCGTTGTTGAGTTGCAGGCCCGATTGTCGAAATGTTTGGTCCACGTTATCGAACGGGTCCTCGTCACCGCTACCGATGGCATATCCCAGGGTCAAGGACGGTTCACCCTTGAGCCGAGCGACCAACGTGCCGCCAACATCGAGCGCCCAGCCGTCCAACTCCGTGCTATCCATGGAGCCCCTGGCGAGGGCGGTGTCCAGCCAGTAACTCCAGACGTGCTTGCCCTCTCCTGCGGCACGGATGCCGAGCAAGCGTGGACTAAAGTCCCGCACTCGACCACTCGCGGTTACGAAACGATCATTGCGATCGAGTAGGTAGGCTGACAGTTCGTGCCGTCGCCCTGGATAAACCGTCATCGCCAGGTGTAAGTTGCCGATATCACGGTGTCTCGGAACCGCGTCGATGAGTTCCTCAAAGACGGAAGCTTCGAGTCGCACTCGCGTGAAGTCGAAAAAGACGCGTGCCGCGTCCATGTCTCGATTGAACAGCCAATCACGTGCGTCATCAAAACGCGACCGACCGAGCTGCACCGAACCACGGCCATTGGCCAGTCCATGCATCGTGATGTAAGCACGACCGAGAGTAACGTCGCTGTCGTCTGAGAAATCGTCAGCTCCGTCTTCGAGTTCCCGTTCGCTCTCGGCCTTGAGTTGAAGCATTCCGGACATACGCCGAGTCGCCGGGAGGATCCACTCGACGCGAGCTCGCAGTCGTCCCGTATCGCTCCCGTCATCAATCTGGTCTGTCAGATCAAGGTTGTCCCTGTGCTTGTAGTCAAAGCGTACTTCTCCCGACAACCGTCCGAATCGGCCGAGAATCATGCCGCGAATCGGTCGCACGTCATCGTCATCGATGAGGCTGCGTGGCCGGGCGATACCGTCCCAACTTGCGCGCCGTCCGGCCCGAACATCCACCCCGAGTAACCCGAGTACCGTTTGCCCTTCCTGTTGCGATACAAATTGAACCGGACCTTCGATCGTGATCCGATCCGATGAAGAATCGTCGAGTCGACGTAGTCGTCGGACACGCAGCGAACCATCATCCATGATCACGATGGAGGCTCTAACCCGCTGGCCCGTCGCAAACGCAACGGCTGTGAGTTGCTCGTTGTCGATACCACGCAGTCGTGTGCGATCGTCGATGTTCAGGGTGAGAGTTCCAAATCGAATCAACCCGTATTCCGCATCGAAACCATCCAATCGACCCTTGATACCGGCCGTGCGGTCATCGAGTCGTTCGATTTCCTGGGCCTCGAAGTGCCGGGTATCAAATTCTCCCTTAACACCGATCCAGCTACCTTTCGCCAGGGGCTGATCAGCGGCGAGAATAGGGAACATCAATGATCCCGCGAGGATCGAAATGGCGACTGCAGGCACCGCAAACAGTGATCGCATCATCGGCCCGCGGCGACTCGGGCGGGTACCCGACGACGAATCGTGCGGTCACGATCGACGAGTTGATCCGCAACTCTCTGAAGTCCGTCGAAATCAAGTCCCCAGCCGACCGTCGGTCGTGCTGCCAGAAGACCCTCAGATATATGTCGCATCAACCTGGAGGGCTCGGGAGTCGAATCGTCGAAGTAGTCCAGAACCCCTCGTTGGGCGAGTAACCGGGCACGCAGGAGTTGCTCGCGGCGCGGTTTACTACGCGGGACTATCAACGAGCGCGCACCAGCACAGGCCAGTTCACAGATCGTGTTGTATCCGCCCATTGAAACCGTGAAGTCTGCAGCCTCAATAAGGTCGGGCATGTCAGGAGTGTGTTCCAGTACAGTCAACCCGAGTTGGTGCTGCGCCGTACTTCTGAATGCAGCACGCTTGCGTGGACTCATCAGAGGGCCGGTAACGGCGACCGCATCGAAGGGCGGTTCCGGGCCGAGTTGCTTATAGCCCCGCACGAAGGCGCGTAACAACACATCGCCGTCGCCGCCGCCGCCGAGCGCGACGACGACAAGGCTTCCGGTCCGCGATGCATAACGAGTATGTAGCTGCCGAGGGTCGGTGTGTTGTCCGTTTCTAGGCAAGTAGCCGACGAACACCATCTTGCGTGCGACATTATCCGGAATCTGATAGGCCTCGATCGGGTCGAACAGATCGCGTTGCCCATAGACGAGAATCAGGTCGTAATACCGATCCAGTGCTTCGATTACGCCATCCCGTCGCCACTTGGCTCGAACCCGTCGTGGCTCGTCGATCACATCGCGCAGACCGAGCACCCGCAGCGTTTCAGGATGCCGGGATTCCAGATGCTGCAGTGTTGGCACGATCTCACCGCCCAATCCGAGGGGGGAATGATCAACCACCAGTACCGTGGGTTTAAAATTCGCAGCGGAGAGACGGATCATCCCGGCCCGAAAGTTAACCGTGGTTTCCGCAGACATTTGAAGTTCGCGACTGATGTATTGGCCTTCGCCATCCTTTGTCATTGAGGGAAGCTTCACGTAGTCACAGGATTCCGGATAATTCAGCATGTGTGCGCGTGGGGCACCGGTCACAATCAGCCCGGAAGCCTGTGGGGCCCGCTTCAGTACCGTATTCGCGATCGATATCGAGCGCCGAATATGGCCGAGGCCGTAGGAGTCTGGACTGTAGAGCATGATTCGCATCGATCTCGCCTCTCGATTCAATAGACGCATTCGTGCCCACCGTGATACACGGGTGCCCAATGACGCGAGGAGACGGCTGATACCCAGGTTAGACAAGCTCGTTCCACTCACCGCGACCTTCGAGCGCGGCTCGGGTCGAAGTCTCCAGTGCTTCGAGCAGTTCCGGTGGACGTCGTCGTCGCGCGTAGATCAGCGTAAGTCTCATGAGCGCAGAAGCAGTCCAGACGCGAAGCGCAAGGCTGTGACTTCGAGTTGGAGTTGCGTTATCGACAATCGTGCTGACGATGTCGCGCCAGGGGATCTGGGCGCCCTTCATTGCACGTAGACGTAGGTGAGCCAGAATATTTCCCGCATCAAGGGCGGGATGCCCGGCCGCCGCAAGGTCGAAATCGATCAGCCCACCCCGATCACCGTCGAGAAGAATTTGCTTGTCGTGCAGGTCGCGATGACAGAGGCTGTTCGGCACGGGAGTTAGCTCACGGAGCGCTCTGATGACTCGACTTACGGTCTCGCCAGTTCGAGCAGGGGGGGCGGCAAGCGTTCGCTGATATTCCGCGAGTCGTCGTTGAAGCAGCAGGACCTCGTCTTCGACTTCATAGACCGGAAACCCCCGCGGAACCGGGCAACCGGCGAGCCAGTCTAGCAACGAGGCGATGTGTACTCCGTCTCCGAACTCAGCCCTACCGGCGAGCCAACGCGTATTGAGCGACGTACCAGGTAGAAACTCGATATCGAGGCGACGCAACGAGGGATCCCACGCGAGAACGTTGGGTGCACGCCAGCGATCGTTGTTGATTTCGGCCGTTACTTGCCAGCGTGTGAGTGTGTGCCGCTCGCGTCGATAAAGTTTGCAGATCCGACTCGACTGTCCACGCGAAAGTCGAAATACAGCCCGTCGCCCGATGCGCCACGCGAGCAGGCGAAACTCTCGTCCTCGCCTCAACCAACGATCAACGACCTGACGCAGAACGGGCAATTCCGGATCCTCGAGCGGAGACAGTGCCCGCGGACGGTCCATACCGTTCTCTACCTGATACCAGCACGAATCGCCAGATCCGACCGGCGAGAGCAAAAGCCAATCACCGCAGGCTGCTTCTTGCACGCGATCCCAGTCCCGCCCTGCGGTCATCTTTGCCAGCGCGGGTGTCAATGACTCGGTCCATGGGACGTTCACGAGGTCACCGTACCTACGAATTGTTCGATCAGATCGAGACGTTCTCGAATCCGATCGGGCCACGCGGGATGAAGCTGTCGTAACGGCACGGTGACCCGTCTGAACAGTGCAGCGGCGGTGGCGGCCCGTAGAAGGTCGGCATCTAGTGTGTCCGAAGTCTCCTGCCGATAGCCGTCAAGAAATGCTTCCCGCCCCGCAGCATCGACTCCCGCCTCGACGAGAGATGCGAGAAATGACCCCAGGTCAACAACGGGATGGCCAACTCCGGCACGATCCAGATCAACAAGAAGTATGCGCTGGCTGCCGACGACCACCTGACCGATGTGAAAGTCACCGTGGACGACACCGGCTGTCGAGCCACTCCAACCGATCGCGAGAGTGGCCAGTCGTTTACCGAGGGAAGCGAGGCGCGTCGTTTCGCCAGGGAGCAACTCCGCGATATCTCGTGAGAGACTAATGATCTGTCCAGGATCGAGAGTAGTGTGTGGTTCGCTAAGGTCGACTGTCAGTCTATGGAATCCCGCGAGGGCACGGCCGATTGACGCCAGCGGAATAGTCGTGTCCGTCGATGGATCGGTGAGTAGCTCGATCAGAGGTCGTCCGTGCCCCCAGGCGCTGGCGACGAGCCCGCGTTCCTCGACCATGCCCAGCGGTCTGGGTACGCTCCAGTCTCCACCGTCCGGAGAGGCTCCGTGCAATGCGAGTAGCTTCCGATAACTGTTCGCAACGGTTGAGGTATGTTCAACCTTGACGTGCAACGACAAGCGCCGAACGTCAGCCGGTTGCTGGCGTTCAAGATGAACCGTCGTGCGGAATACCGCCCGTCGGCCCGGCTTGTAGGCCAAAAGTTCCATCCGCGTCTGGCTCTTACTGAAGCGCCACGACCCACGGAGCAAGTGTGGGAGAAGGCCGCTCAGTGCGGATTTCAAACGAAAGGTTCGGTAGGCGTGGCGTAGCGCGGGTAACTCCGGGTCGAATGGGAACGGTGCCGCAACCACTGCGTGTTGCTCGTCCAGGAAGGGGGCAAAACGCAGAGTATTGACAGCACTCTTCGGAACACGGACCTTGCGAAAAGCCTCGATAGCTCGAGCACGATCGGCGTAGAGATGCAACAGAAACCCCAGCGGAAGACCCTCGGTGGATTCGTCGTTTGCGAAGATAACCACTCGACAGGATGTCGTCGGCTTGAGGCGCACGTAGCGCACCGACTCGTGTAGCTCCTGGATCGGGAACAGTTGCCCACGTTTGACCCACCGTTGCCAAAGCTTCCCCGAAAGCAAGGGGGCGAGGCCGGGCAGAGTGTTGGGGGGTACCCGGATCGAGCTCATGGCGCGGTTCGTCGTTGTGCAGTAGATGACAGTTCATCAATGCGGCTCAGGATCTCTCGTACGCGCTCGGCCCATGTCGCCTTCGCCAGTACCCACTTGAGTCCTGCCAGAGCTCGCTGACGAGCCTCGAGCGGTTCATCCAGCACTTGGCCCAGCATCGTGGCCAGTGCTGCCGTATCTCCGGCGGGATAAATCCAGCCTCTCTCGCCTGCGCCCAATACATCTACGATCTGGCCAATCTCGCCGGCAACGGTCGGGATTCCAAGGCCGAGAAACTCGTAGAGCTTTAGCGGCGAGAAATAAAAATCGTCCAGTGCAGGGTACGGAGCCACGGCTATGGCGGCGCGGGCCAACCAACGGGCGACCTCCGGTTGCGACACCGCACCGGTGATATGAACGCGACTCGATACTCCCAATTCCATCGCACGCGACATGAAAGGCTCTCGTTGAGGGCCGTCGCCGACACACAGCAATCGCGCGCTTGGAGAATGATGTTGAATGAACAATGCGAAGGCCTCGATCAAGCTATCGAGTCCATGCCAGGGTTTGAACGATCCGGCAAATGCGACGATCGGCTCATCAAGTACACCCCAGCCGGCTGGCCAATCTGCAGGCGGATTGCGCGCGGCAATCGGGGAGAAGATCTTCGGATCCACACCGTTGGGAATGACCCATACCCTGTCGCCATGCCCACGTTGCTGCTTGACCCAGGCGGCGACTTCACTTGACACGCAGACGATGCCATCGGCGCGTCGCATGAGCGTCCTGGCGACCTTCCTCGCAGACGCCCCCTGGCGCAGCCCCCGATGACGAGTGGCTTCCAACGGTAGTGGGCTGTTGACCTCCAGGATGAAGGGCACGCCGTGGTGTGTTGCGAGCTCACCGCCGGCTGTATGCCAGAGGCTGTAACGCTCATAGATGAAATCGGGTCGGGGAGTGGTTGATTCCAATGAACTCAGCGGAAAACCGCATAGACTCTTCGCCTCGGGTCGAGCAGTCCGAATATCTCCTAGCAGGCCGGTATCTCGCATTGCCCGACAGACGCTGGCCACATGGATCGAAGCGCCTTTCGTCCCGGGCAACGGAATTCCGGGATCCGCACAGATGTAGGTGAAGCGCATCACGTGGATACCTGTACTCGCGCGTTGCGACGGAATCGCCCGTGAAGTTCAGCGACGTTTAGCGATAGGTCGAACAGTTGCCCGGCTCGTGCGCGACAAGAATCCTGCATTCCTGTATGCTCGCGACTTCTCTCGACCACAGAACGAATAGCGCGAGCAAGGGCGGCAACGTCACCCGGGGTAACGAGGACTCCCGTCTCGTCATCGACGATCTCGGGGATACCCGTCAGCCGAGTGGAAACAATCGGGACCCCGAGAGCCAGCGCCTCGAGTAATACGGTCGGCAAGGCGTCCATATTGCCGTCGGCATCGGGCACGCACGCCAGAGCAATCAGATCCGCTTCGCGCAAAAGATCAATGACACGCTCGTGAGGAAGTGCCCCTGGCATCGAGACTTCGTCTTCCAGATCCAATTCTGTTCGTATCGCGTGTAAACGATCCCACTCGTCCCCGCCACCGGCAATCGTCACGCAAAAGCGAATGCCATCGTCCTTGACGCGACGAAGCGCACGAAGCAGATCGTCGAATCCCTTCTTTGGTACGAGTCGTCCCACACTGACGATGTGAGGAACGTCGTCGGAACGCGAGTCTTCCGTGGACGTTAGTTGCGTTAGGTCCACACCGTTGTATAGCCGATGTACCTTGCTGGCATCGATGTTAGGCGTGTGTTCCAGTATGAACGCACGGTTGAAGTCGCTGACTGTTACGCAGAACGCACTGCGCCGAACCATTTCAGAAAACAGATCGCGGTTCACCGTATCGCGAAAAATATCCTTTGCGTGGGCAGTGAAAGAAAACGGTACACCCGTCAGCATTCCAACGACCGTCGCCATCCGCGTGGAGATCGTCGCGAAGTGCGCGTGAAGATGTTGAATGCCTCGGGCTCGCACCTCGCTCGCGATCATCAACGCTCGTAGCAGGAATTCGAGATCTCGAGGCGTTTCGTAACGTCGCAGAAAACCGATCGCATGGTGCCAACGTTCGAATGGCGTCGTGAGTTCCGGGGGGAGCCGGTGAATCGCGTCCCAGTACGATTCGGGCTTCTGCGACGTATAGTACTTCGCGGTCAAACGCAGGTCGGAGAGCCGTCCATGAAATCGTCCGTCTCCGGGGTGCATCAGGCTGAATACGGATACGTCAGCGCCCTGCCGCTCGAGCTCCAACAATTCGTTCATGACGAACGTTTCGGACAGCCGCGGGAACATTTTCAGGATGTAGCCCACACGAAGCGGGGCGTTCATGGTGCTACTCCCGTCAGCGCTCGTGCACTGCGCCGTTTACGTTTCCGTTCGCGCCGCTCTAGAAAACGACTCCACCATTCACGGCAAGCGACAGCACGTCGCTCAATGTTCGAGTCGGTCCGGTAGTGCGCTCGCTCGAATCCAAGTTCCTCGAGCAGGTCGCCGGCCAGTAATTCGAAGAGTGCCACGTCCTGCTGACTCATTTGATTGCGCCAGTCCCGAAGTCCACTGGTGGGGGGTAACCAGTTGCCTTTCGCCGAACCGCGATCCGTTCGAGTCCGCCCAACGTGGTAGGCCAGCATTTCGCTGCTCATTGATAGACCGAGGAATTCACAGAGGCGTTGCAGCTCTAATTCAGGTTGTTCGACCAGTTGTGCGTAGCGAACCTCGGAATATCGCGCGGACTGCATATGTCCTGCGCCCCTGCCTTCCAGGACCTGCCAACGCCACCACAGCGCACAGGTTGCCAATGGCTCGCTGTTCCACAATCCAAGTTTCCCTGGTCCTTTACTAGCCGTCGCCCAGTCAAGCGTCGATAACGCTACGTCGCGACCATCGCGAATAATGTGGACGACCCGTGTGGAAGGAAACAGTCCGAACAACAGTGGCAATCGACGCACGTAATCCGGAGTCTTTTCGCCACCCAGTGACTTGCCCTCATTAGCGGCGAAACGGTCGTAGAGCGCACTGGAATATCCGGCGTAATCGTCCTGTTTCAGTGCAAGTTCTCGACCCAACCGCTCGTCAAGCCCCAGACGATAAAAACGACGGTAGCCCACTACGGCATCGATTAACGCTTGCGTAAGGGGCACAGGATCACCGCTGATCGCTCGGTCCGCGAGATGCGGGGCCGTCTTTTCGAGCGCCCGGGGAACGAAGTGGGTGTCATTGGCGACCGCAAGATCGGGGTGATGATCGAGCATCCGCTGTAGCAGCGTGGTACCCGATCGGGGGCACCCGACAACAAAGCAGAAAGGGTTATGTCCTGTCCCTGAATGCTGACGCACTATCATTCTCCTCCAGTCATGCCGACCGCGTGCAGTCGATGAAATGCTCCGCGAAGTTCACGCAGCGCGGTCGGCGTATCGAATTCGAAACTATGGTCGGACTCGATGTGCAGAACGACATCAGCTTGATCGGCAACAGCGGTGTCATGGGTGACGATGACTCGCGTCATGTCTCGCGGCAACTTAGCGAGAGCCTCGCTGACTAGGTGTGCACTGCGATGATCGAGTCCGGTAGTAGGTTCATCGAGGATAAGAATCGGCGTGCGACGCAGGACGGCTCGAGCGATGGCGATACGCTGGCGCTGACCCCGCGAGAGTGTCGCACCCCGCTCCCCAATTAGCGAATCGTATCCCTGCGGAAGTGACCCAATGAATTCATCAGCGTTAGCTATCCCCGCAGCCCACTCGATTGACTGGCGTGATACACCGGTCGATCCAACAGAGATGTTGTCGGCGACGGTTCCGGAAAACAACGCCGCGTCCTGCAGCACGACCCCGATCTGGGAGCGCAGCGAGAACACCGAGTATTCGCTCACGTCACGACCGTCGACCATCACGGAGCCTGATGTCGGGTCATAGAGCCGCAACAGCAAACTTACGATCGTGGACTTGCCGCTCCCGGAGGGACCGGTAATCGCAATTTCGCTTCCCGAGGCGATGGAAAAACTGAGACCGCGAATTATTTCAGGGCTATCGGGCGCATAGCCAAAAGAGACGTCGCGGAATTCGATGTGGCCTTCAAACGGCGAGGCCACTATGGCGTCAGGTCGATCCCTAACTTCGGGATCTGTCTGCAGAACGGCCATTACTCGCTCGCCGGCGGCGGTTGCCTTCGCTAGCCGTCCCGCGTGTTTCGCAAAATCTCTGGCTGGCTTGAAGGCACGCTTGAGATAGGTCAGAAAGACGATGAAGTCACCGGCAGTCATCTGCTGACGCATCACGAGCACCGCCCCGTACCACAGCACAAGAGCGGTTGCGATGGCTCCGAGTACGTCGACCGATCGACCTAGTTGAGCCGACAGTCGCGCTGCCTTGAGATCCTCTTTCTGACTCTGCGCATTCCGGTTGGCAAACTCTCCGGTGAACGTGTCTTGTAAAGACAAGGCCTGTACATCACGAATGGCGTGGAGCGATTCGGACGCGGTAGATGCCATCGCGCCTTCGCGTGTACGTTGTTTGCGAGCCGCCTGATGGATGCCACTGGAAAGACGTGTTGTCGAGAATACGAAGAACGGAACTGTTGCCGCGGCAAGCAAAGCCAACTGCCATTGCAGGTAGAGGACGACGGTGAGCATGCCGATTAGCACGAGGAGACTTGCCAGCATTGGCAACAGTGCCGTGGACGTTACGTCTCTGAGTAAACCTACATCCCTTGTGGCACGGATCAACAGATCGCCATTCCGTGCCCCGGTGTGAAACGAGAGCGATAACGTCTGAAGGTGCTTGTAGAGATGAGTGCGCACGCGCCGCAGCACACGATTGCCGATCTTGGCGAAGCCGACCTTCTGGTGGTAATCGCAGAACGCGCGTAGAACTGTCACCGCGATAACGGATACGGCGGCCAACGTCAATACGGTCATCGAATTCGGCCCGTCTGACGTCTGACCGAGAACGAGGTCCAGCACGAACTTCAATGGCCAGGGCTCGGCGAGTCTTAGCACGACACCAAGCAGAAGTGCCGTCAGCGACCCGGCAATGAGGGGTCGTTCCTGGCGAATCCACGGCCAGAAGTGGCGCAGCACGTGGTGTAGCCTCGGAATGGACTGCTGTATGGTCTTCGGCCGTCCCAATCGCTCCCCCGTGTTGCACGATCTGACTCATGCGCCATTAACAGACGACACGAAGGTGGGCGTGATACGTCAAGAGGTTCTTGTAATCGCCGCCGTTGTATAATTTGCTCCGCATAATGGCGTTTTCAGTCGCCCAGAGGTTGCCCAACGTGTCCTCTAGTTCCGCAAAGATCGACGATGAGGCCCTTGTTCGAGCATGCGTCGAAGGAGATGACGCGGCTTGGGGTCTATTGCTCCAACGCTATCGCCGATTGATTTTCTCGATTCCTTTGACCTACCGGATGTCGGTTGATGAGGCCGAGGAAGTCTTGCAGGTCGTTGCTCTTAAACTCTTTCGTCACATTGGATCGCTGCGCAGCGCAGGATCCCTTGGGGCGTGGATCGCCGTCACCACGCGGAATACCTGCCAGACGGCCCTGCGGACGGGCAAACGTTGGCGTTCACTCGACGACGAAGTGACGGAAGAACCGGGCGAGGCTCCTCCTGACCTGGCGGCGGATCTCCACGAAGTTGCTTGCGAGCACACGCTTTCGTTGGCGTTCGAGCAAATGGATCCGACCTGTCAAACCTTACTGGGGGCACTGTACCTGGACGATCCACCAAAAACCTACGAAACGATCTCACAAATAATGGATCGGCCCATCGGAAGTCTGGGTCCTACTCGGGCTCGGTGTCTCGACAAGTTACGGCGTATCTATGACGACCTCGGTGGAGAGGAGCCGTGAGAGAGCAATTGATGTATTTCAGCCCTGTCATCGTTGTCTACTGGATACGCATCAGCCGCGAATCTGCGCGGTCTGGTGAGTGGGGGTGGAGAACATGAGTCGGGACAATTGGGAACGTTGGGTTGCCAGGGCACTCAAGGGCGAGCACCTACATGAGCCACGGGATGCTGCGTTGCCGAATGCCAGAACGTTACGCCGACGTCTCAAGAAAGAGACCCCCAAGCGATTCCGAGGGTCACTACGAGCACTCGCGGCGGCCGCGGTCCTAATTGTGGCCGTGAGCGCGGGACTGATTCTCATACCCACCGACGATCCCGAGGTGCCTTCGCGGGGCACGGGTTCTGTTGTACGTGGTACTCAGTTAGAATTGATTGCGCCGTCGGGAGAGCTGACCGTAGTTCCACAGACACTCCGCTGGCGGTCAGTTGATCGCGCAGTGCATTACCAGGTGCAGATTTTCACGGTAGACGACAGCCTGTTGTGGGAAGCAGAAACAGATAGAGAGACGATCGATCTACCCGAGAACGCCTACTCGCAGTTATTTCCCGCGGTGGCCTACCTCTGGCGGGTTGAGGCGCGAGATGTTGATGGCGATTTGATCGCTCAATCCGAGACGGTACGTTTTCGGATGATTCCGTAAGTCAAAAAAATGGCCAGGAGCAGCGCCACTGACGCGAGCACGATCGTTGTCAAACGGCCATTCGTAATTCTTCGAGAAACCAACGGTGCTGCGTCTCCGACGAGAACGTAGGCAGACCAGACCGCGGGATCGTTCCAGTCCGGCTCCGACCGCAGGCGCATTTTCGCGGCGCGTAGGGCGGCTGCCGGAGTCTGCCCGCGTCCGAGTTGAGAGTAGAACTGTTCCATGAACACGGCAGCGTCTTGATCGCCCACATCCCAAAGCGTGGCGAGAACACCGCTGGATCCCGCGGCTAGAAAAGATCCGGTCAGAGTTGATAAAGCACCCCCTCCAGCAACCGGCCCTGACGCTGTACGACAAGCGGCCAGCACCGTCAATTCGACAGAAATATCGAGGGTCGCGATTTCGTGAGGCTGCAGCAGACCGTCCTGTTCCGCATCTCGGGTCAGCAGGATAGTCGCTCCTCGTCGTTCATCCACGAGCGTATGTGCCCCGATGTGGACGACTTTAGCACCTGAACCAACAAGTTCGAAAAACGCCGTTTCACTTGCCGCGGTACCGATCCGTGTGGCATGTCGTCCAGGGAGATAGCGCTCGATGGCTCGCACGTCATCGGCAGCGGCGGGCAACGGTTCGAGTTCAAATGCCGCCAGCAGAACACTACTAAGAGAAAGATTCTCATGCGCATGGGTCGGCAGTTGTGGATTACCGAAGCCTATAGACATCCAGGACGGAGATTCACGTGCTCTACGAAGCCAGGGTAGCGCGGAGCCGCTCGGCAGATAGCTTATCGTTACGGTCTCAATGAGTGGAATGCCGCTTTCAGCGGGTAGCTCAAGAAGTTCAAAGGGTAGTTTCCGTAATGTATTGTCCGGTGAGACGCGGAGCTGTCCGTTAGGTCCCGCAGGAAGATTGATATCGTGAAGTAAGGTTTGCGAGAGTCGTTCAATAGCTTCCGAAGATGCGCGACGTCCGCGAGATAGCGCGTCGTAAATCTGCTCCACATCTTTGAGGATCACCTCCGACGCTCCAAGCGAACGCATTTCGATTCCACTGGCGCTGACGATCCATGCAAATGCGGCTGAAGATCCAATGAAGTATTCAAGAAGTACGTCATCTCCTAGGGCATCGATCACCGCCTGAGCGTCGAGCGGTATTGCGACGAGGGCACCTGGACCCAGTACGTCGAGCAACGCGCGGCTCTTGGCCTGCTGGGCCAGGCGAAACGCGAGTTGTGCATGCTCGCCGCCTGTGTCTTTATCCGCGATTCCGGCAAGGACTTCGATGGCGGATTCGTATACTGACCGCTTGTCGGTAAAGTAGCCGACGCGATCCGTACTCGTGGTGAGACTATCGCGGACCAGCTCGATCGCATTGATGGCCGCGAGGAAGTGGCTAAGTGCTGCAGGGGAATCGTCACGCGCGAGCGCAGAATGTCCCAGTCCGTTCAGAGACGCCCAGCGCCCCTCGCTCGATCCACTGCTCTCCGAGATCTCAAGAGATCGTTCAAATAGTGGCAGCGCTTCATCGGCGCGTCCCAGATCCAGCAGCAGCCCGCCGAGTCGACAGAAACTGTCGATTTGCCCAGCCCGCTCCCCGCTTGCTTCAGCGAGGGCCAACGCTTTGCGGTAGGAACTCTCAGCGGCAACGGGATCCCGCAGGTTCAATTGCTGTACAAGGCCCTGGTTCAGTCGAGCATTAGATAGTGCCGCATGGTCCTTATCTGTGATGTAGATCTCGGATGCATCGTTAAACGCCTCGAGAGCCCGCAGCGGATCACCCAGATTTCTGAGTGCCACGCCACGATTGACGAGGATGCCGGCACGATATGTTGCCGACATCTCGTGCCCCTCGTCGATAACGGCATCGTAGAGTCGAAGTGCCTCCCGAAACGCACCAAATCTCTCCAGTACGACAGCTTGATTGACCCGTGCGAATCGCATCTGCTCGTCGGCCCATGGTTCTCCCTGGTGCTGTTGCGCAGTTTCGTACGCGCGGCGTTGGTAATCGATCGCCTGCGAGTACCACCCGGCCTGGATCGCGAGTCCTCCAAGGTTGGAGAGGTTGATTGATGCGCCGGCCGCGTCGTCTCCCGCGCGATTCAGGGCGAGTGCTTCAAGAAAACTTCTTTTCGCTTCATCGAAATTACCGAGTCGCTCCTGAACCCGGCCGAGGTTGTTCAGTGTTCGAGCCACACGCCAGGGGTCGTCGAAGTTGCGCCGTAACTCCAGTGCAAGTACACATTGCTTCAGAGCGGGCCCAAGCTCCCCGCGATCTGTTAACAGTACGCATGCATTGTTCCGGCAGATGCCCGCCGTCACGGGATCGCTGTTCTCGGTGGCATCGGCGACAGCACGAAAAGCATCGATCGCTTGCTCGAGCTGGCCTGCTCTGTAAAACGCACGCGCATCTTCGAGTGATGGCGCGAATGCTTCAGGTGAGTGGGTGGCGATAACGAATACGACCAGGGCGATAACGGCGTAAGAGATCTTGCGGATCAAGAACGATCGTGGACTACGGTGCGCAGTCATTGGCCTCGCCGGAAGCCCAACATGCATTCGCCGGCGGCGTGCGATGGTCTCCGAGTGAATCTACTCCGTACGACCCACCGGATTCATCCCGAAACGGGACGACCAGAAAGAATTCTGCAAGCCCCGTACTCATCGGAATCTCGACGTGGGTGCTGCTCACGGAACAGAGTCCCGCTACCGGCACGATCGAGTCGTAACCTTCGGTTAGATCGCCCCGGTAGATCGAGTATCCCAGCGCGGATCCACAATCTTCCTGCCAGTTCAACTGTAACTGTCCCGATTCGGAGCGATTGACACGAAGTTCCCGGATCGCCCCGGGAAGGAGGGCCGGCGCACTGACAAATTCAAGTAGATCGCTTTCGTGGTCCAGATTGAGCAAATTTCCGACAGGATCTTCGAGAAACGTCGCCGACGGCTCGAGTGTGATAAGCGACTTGGTACCGACCGGAATATCAGACCTGGTCGGCAACCAGAATTCGACGATATCCCCTGGAACTTCGTTGAGCGAACCATCGGGTGAAATGAAATCCACCTGTGCACGCCCTGGGATCGTCAGGTCGGTCGTGAAATTGGATTGACCATGTCGAGATTGCATGAAGACGACTGGCAATCCATCAGCAATTGCAGGATCGTAGAGAATCGTAGCTCGACCGCTTCCAATCGCGAAGAACTCGGCAGTCGAGAAACTGAGCAGAGCTTTTTCTCCTGGAATCACATCCTCGGCACCGGCTTCAACCTCGATTTCTTCGGAGGGATCCCGGATGGTCAACGTACCGGAACGTTGTCGTACCTCGATCAGCGCACCCGAGGAGTTCACCAGTTGTGTATTGCCCAGGTCGATCGCGAGTTCGTAGGTCGCTCCCGGAAGTAATGCCGGATCAAGTTTCATGAAGAACACGGCGAGCGGTCCGTCAGTTGCGTTCACCGTGATAGACGGCGAATCGAAACTGAGGATAATTGCTTGCGGGTTCACACTCAACATATCCGTCACGCTGGAGGTCACATCAGGAATGCTACTGAAGACACGCGCACTGACGACCGATGCAATCGGATCCCGCGCACCGGGGCTATCCGGAGAGAATTGCATACAGAGTTGGCCCTGACTGATCGGACGGGAAGAGTAAGTGCGAAGTACGACTGCGGCGGTACCACCGGGTACACCGTAAGCGTCGTTTACCCGTATGGTCAGGGGTTCGAATGGCTCGATCGCCAATAGGGACGTTGGCCCAGAAAGCACGACGACCGACAAGATTGCCGCAACAATCGCCGCTATCGAAATCTTCGAAAAACATCTCATGCCATCACCTAGGACTCACGACTTGTCGATATTATACGTAGAAATGTCATTTAATCTTCGTGCAAGGAGCCAGAGCTCTGGCTGGCATTAGTCTGAAAAGATGAGATATCCCCACTATTTCACCCAATACGGGTCGATCAAGCGCCTCAACGGGCACCGTACAAGGGGGTCGCAGGAACCCGGTCACCGGGGCCACGGTACGCATCATGGATCCCGCCGATGAACCTGCTGCGCTAGCCGTCTTCCCGACGGACGGCGAAGTAACCACGCCGGGCACGGATCGAGACGTCGTCGCGCTTGCTGTGGACCTTCAACTTGATCCAGTGGCCGTCCCACTTCTCGTTATTGGTTGAGTACGAGATATAGAACTGGGCCCGTAGCTCCTCGGCGATACGGGCGTAGATCTCCACAAGCTGCTGCGGCTTCTTGGCGTAGAAGAACTGTCCACCGGTGGAGGCTGAAAGCTCCTTCAACACATTGGTGTCTGCGCCGCCACCGCCGTAGCCCAGTCCGATAGAGAAGATCATCGTGTTGTTGGACTTGGCTTCCTTCAACACACGCTGATAGCTGAATTGGCTGATCGTGTCCTCACCATCCGACAGCACCACGATGGCCTTGCGACCCTCGATATCTCCGATCCGACGATAGCTGGCGTGCAACGCGTCATACAGCGCGGTGTTGGCGAAGGCCTCGGTGCTCTCGATGGACTTTCGCAGCGCCTCGTGATCCGCGGTCAGATCCTGGATCAGAAAGACATTGGCGTTGAAGTCGATGACGAGCGCCTTGTCTTCCGGACGTAACGTGCTGACGAAATCGCCGGCGGCTTCGTGCACATCCTTCAGCTTGTCTCGCATCGAGCCCGACGTATCGACCAGGATCGCCATGGTGATCGGACGATCCTCACGATAGAAATCGATGATCTTCTGCGGTTCGCCGTTCTCGTTGAGGACGAAGTCGTCTTCCTCCAGGTCCGTAATCAGATCGCCCTTCTTGTCGGTGGCGGTGACCCACAACAGGACTCTATTGACCCGATCCACCGTCACGAAACGCAACTTGCGGGTGACGATCGTGTCGCTGACCGTCACGCCCTCGATGTGATGGGCGACGACCTTGACGATGTTGCTGCGATCGCCGGCGCCGAAGTCGTGGAAGTACTCCCACGGGGACTCCCGATCGACGAAGACCACCGTGTCGCCGACGATGAACTCCACCCGTTCGACCTGCGAGGCATCGGTGGACTTGAGATCCGCGACGATCTTCGTGCGACCGAAGACGACCGTCTGGTTGGGTGGTTCGGCGATGGTGATCGAGAACCCTTTCCTGCGGGTCGAATCCTGTGCGGTCACGGATCCGGTAAACAACGCCAGCACGACGGAAGAGAGAAAGATTAGACGAAGCGGTCTCATGGGGTCTCTCCCTCGGCCGACGGTGCGATCTGTTTCAGGATCCGACGGACCCGCTCCGCCGACTCGCCGGTGCGGTTGTCGGCAAGAAACGCATCGTAGGCCACACTCGCCGAGTCGATCTTGCCAAGACGGAGGAGCGCGTTGGCAAGGTAGAGTTGGGCCGCGGAGAGGTCGGGGTTCCGTTGCAACGCGTTGCGGAATGCGGTCACGGCACCCGGATCATCGCCGACCACCGCGGCGCAGACGCCCTCGTTGACGAACAGGTCGGCACGATCGGATTCCGCCGCCAGTTGGGTGTAGAGCTTGCGGGACTCCAGGTACTCCTGGGCTTCAAACAACATGTAGGCCAATCGCTCCTGAGACGAAGCGCTGTCGCCGGCCTGCCGTTGCAATGTGACGGCCTGGGGCCAGCGTGCACGACGGGCCATGATCGCCGCCATCTCGCCGTGATCGGACTCGGTGGCCGTGCCGTCCTCGAAGCGCGCCTGCAATGCCTGGTGGGCGACCTGTTCCTCCTGGATCTCGCCGGCGAAGGTCTCGAGGTCGAGCCGGGTCAGCGCGCCCAGCCGGGGATCGTCGATGGCGATCTTCAGGTGTTCCAGCGCGACGTCGTACTGGCCGTCCCGTCGAGCGATCTCGGCATGACCCCGTTGGGCCGATGGATGAGCGTGGTCGATCTCGACGGCCTGGGTAAACAGTCGTACGGCGCTGTCAGGGTAGTTCTGATCCAGTTGCAGCCAGCCGAACGTGGCGATGTGCGCGGGGTTGAACGGCTCCAGCTCGATGGCCCGCTGGATCGTCGCGATAGCCTGATTCCTTAGCCCCAGGCGGTTGTAGGCCTGGGCCAGCCGGTTCATGCCGTCGGCGAAGTCCGGTCGCACCGAGACCGCCTCTTCCAGGAGTTCGACGGCCTCCTCATATTGCTCCAGTCGGAGGTGCAGGCTGCCGAGATGGGTATACGCCGGGGCGTAGCCGGGATTGCTTGCCAGGGCCCGCCGATAGGTCAGGGTCGCCTCGCGATCCTTCGACTGAGCCTCGGCGATACGGGCCAGACCGTCCAGGGCCGAGGCATGTTCCGGCCGTAGCTTCAGCGCCAACGTGTAGGCGGCCTGAGCCTCCGAAAGATCTCCCAGCTTCAACCAGCTGTTGCCGACGGCGACGTTGGCCTCCAGATGATCCGGCTCGAGATCCAGAGCGACAGCGAGAACCTTGAGAGCGTCGTCGTAGCGACGTCCGCCATTCAACGCCAGGCCCAGGTAGTAATAGATGCGAAAGTTATTGAGGGCGATGTTGCTGGCGACGGTGAGATGCTCGATCGCCTCGTCGAAGCGCCCCTTCTTATAGGCGTTGACGCCCCTGTTCAGCCGTTCGAACGCCTCGGTCCGTAGCTCGCCGGCGTCGCCTGCCATGGAGACGTGAGGACCCGACAGCAGCGCCAGCACCAGAACGACGATGACAAGGTTTGATCCGCGTAGTCGACCCATCAGACGCTCTCCACCGGTTGGCCAGAACAACAAGAAGTCTAGCCCCAATTATTTCATTCCGCAGGGAGGGTCTCGTAGACGGCCCGCAGGATGGTGAACGGGTAGGTGCCCCCATCTCGGGTCGGGACACGATGACGCCATTGACCGGGCGGTTCGAATCGAAACGAGAGGGTCCGGTGACGACTGCGGACGAGACGCAGCACCGGTTTATCGTCGCCGTCGGGCTTGCCCAGCGCGACGGAGAGCTCGCTCAGTCCCTCGGTGGGGAGTATCGGGCCCGTGAGATGGCGGCAATGTTTCCACCACACCATCTCGTCCAGATTGTCGAACTCGTAGGCCGGGGTCTCGGAGAAGGTCGCTTCGAGACGATGCGGTCGGCCCGGCACATCCAGGAGATCCATCGAGCGGACGCGAGCCGTGCGCCCCAGCCGCTCTCGTAATGAAGCCTGCGGGAACAGCGCGTCGACCCGTGGGCGTCGCTCGCTGACACCGAGACCGCGGATCAACGGGTCTGCCGGAACGATGGTGTACCCCGACTCGCGATCACCCAGGAACAGACAGGTCTCCGGCGCCTCGACGTAGCGACGGGCGGTCAGCGCCAACAACGTCGCATCGAAGATCGCCGCCACCCGTTCGACGCTGTCGGCGTCGTCGGCGGAACGTAAAGTGTCGAATAGATCCACGCCGTCTGTGGGCAGCACCGGTCGTACGCGACGAAGGAGCTGTTCCAGGATCACCGCGTGCTCGGTCCAGCTGGTCCGCGCGGAGAGTTGGCGTCGACGATACGCCGGGGGAGTGAGCGCGCGAAAGCAGGCCTCGCGATCGGCATGCGGGCGACCCTCGGCGAGGGGTTCGATCTCCCACATCAGACACTTGAGGATCAGTTCGGGATACGACTCGGCGAGACTTCCCTGACGCCGGTCTCGATCGGGGTAGGGCAGACAGGGTCGACCAGCGGTCGCCATGCCGGCAAGCAGCGACTCGCCGGCAACGCCGCCGGTCTGCGAAGAACGTCCGCCCGCCGGCAGTCGGACGCCGAACCGTTTGCGAATGACGTTCTCTACCGCTCGGGTTCGAGCGGCGCGGGTCGGAACGACGATCGCCAGGTTGACGCCAAGGAGGAACGGCTCTTCCCCGACAAGCGACCCGACGGCAGACGCGACGGCGGGGAGGGTGGCGACATGATCCACCCTGGACTGCCGTCCGTCGTCGTTCAGCGACACGACGGTGTGAGGTGTCGTGCCTCCGTCGGCGACGGGGCGAGAAATGTCCGCCCCGAGGTACTTCAATTCAGGCTCCCAGCTCGCGTTCTATCAGGGTGACGAGGACGTCGACCTGTCGGGATACCAGTCCCGAGTCGCGACCCTCCACCATGACACGGGCCACCGGTTCGGTTCCAGAATATCGCAGAACGACGCGTCCCTGCCCCTCAAGCGCAGATTCGACTTCCTGGACCACCGGGCCGATCACGGGGTGCATGCGAAGATCGGGCTTTTCACGCACCCGGACGTTCTTCAAGAGCTGTGGGTAGGGTTGGATCCGATCGAGGATCTCGACCGTCGTCTCCGGCTCGTCCAGGAGCGTGTCGACCAGCATGACGGCCGTCAGGATGCCGTCCCCGGTGGTCGCGTGTTCCCGGGCGATGACGTGACCGGACTGCTCGCCGCCCAGGGCGACCTGATTCTCGAGCATCCGTTCGAGGACGTACTTGTCGCCGACGGCCGTGCGTTCGAGGGTCATGCCCTCCTTGCCCAGCGTATCCTCGAGCCAGTAGTTGCTCATGATTGTCGCGACCACGGCGTTGCCGGGGAGTTGGTCGCGACGTTTCAGGCTGCGGGCGATGAGGTAGAGGATCATGTCGCCGTCGATGGTCCGACCGCGGGCATCCACGGCAAGACAGCGATCGGCATCGCCATCGAACGCGAGACCCAGGTCGGCACCACGGCTCTTGACCGTCTCGCCTAACGTGTCGAGATGGAGCGATCCACAGTCGAGGTTGATGTTCTTCCCGTCGGGTTCGGTCCCGAGTGTGTGGACCTCGGCCCCGTAGTGACGGAAGACCTGGGGCGCGATGGCGGCCGCGGAACCGTTTGCACAGTCCAGCACAAGCTTCAGTCCCGCGAATCGTCCGCCGGCGAGCAACGCCTGCAGCCACTCCGTGTAAGGACCGGTCGTGCCCGGATCGTTCTCTACGGGTACGACGTCCTCACCGGGATCGTCACAGCCATGATCGAGGATCTTCCGTTCGATCTCGGCTTCCAGCTTGTCGCTGAGCTTGAACCCGCTGCCGCCGAAGACCTTCAGGCCGTTGTCGAGGAACGGGTTGTGACTTGCGGAGATCATCACGCCCGCGTCGTACGATCCCCGGCGGATGCCCCAGGCCAGCCCCGGTGTCGAGATCACGCCGGCGTCGCGAACGGTGATGTCGTGGGTGCGTAGGCCGGCGGCGACCGCGTCACGGATCCAAGTCCCCGACTCACGGGTGTCACGGCCGAGGAGAACCCCGGCGTCACCCTTGCCGGATTCGCGCAGGGCCTCGCCTAGCGCCACACCGAACTGGCGAACGGTGGAAGGGTCAAGAGGGTACTCGCCGGCCACCCCACGGATGCCGTCGGTCCCGAACAGTCGTTTCAAATCTGGGTCTCTCCCTTGAGAAGGAGGGTCGCTTCTCGAGGCTGAAGTTTCTTGACCGACAGGCGGTTGGCCCCTTGCTCCTCGTCGAGCAACCACTCGACCTCGATGGGGAGGGCGACCGAACCGGTTGTCGGTACCCCGTCGGACGGCTGGACATACAACACGATCTGATCGCGGTCCAGTAGATCGATCACGCTCGGTGGGCCGCTGACGGTGACGTTGGCCCGGCTGTTCTGCAGACGGTAGAGGTTGTTGCCCCCTCGGATCCGGACCGGGATGCCGCCGAACGAGCGCTCGATGGGAGCGGCGTCAATCTCGACACTGACCTGCACCGGTCGCGGATTGAGCGAATGAACGGTCGACTGATCCGGGAGTACACGGGCAATCACCTCGAAGGACGACTCGTGACGATCCAGCCGGATCGGCGAGGTGGGCACGGAGGCCATCACCGACACCAGAACGTCGGGCCCCTCGACGGTGACTCGATCCGGTCGAACGGTCGCACCGTAGAACGCAAAACCCTCCGGAGGTTGTCCGAGGAAGGTCGGCTCGATGGGAAGCTCGGCCTCGGCCCGCGGTTCGAGCACCACCGTCAGCCGTCCGGGTTCGATCAGCTCCACCAGCGCGCCGCTGGGGGCGCCGACGAGGTCATCGGGGACCAGCAGGATCTCCTGGCGACCGATGTCGGCACCCGTGAGATCCAGAGCCATGGACATCGCAGGCCCGAGTCGTCGCATCATCGTCTCGGGGCCACTGAGACGGACCAGGATCGTGCTTGGTGGCGGGGTTCCCAGGACATGATCGGCGTTGACGACCACGTCCAGCGGGACATCGAACTGCCGAACCATCCGCGCCTCGCCGCTGACCCAGGCCCAGATTCCGATGGCCAACGCCAGTGCCAACAGCTTGAGGGGCCAGTTGGCGGTGACTCCCTCAGGCATAGCGGAGGCTCTCCTCGCCGGAGCCACCGGCACCGAGACGGCCGCGGAGCTCGCTCTCCAGGGATCGAGCGTCAAGACCCTCGATCATCCGACCGTCGGCCAGCAACGAGACGACACCTCGTTCCTCGGAGACGACGATCGCCAGGGCATCGGACTCTTCGGTGATGCCGAACGCCGCGCGATGACGTGTGCCGTAGGTTCGAGAGAGTTGCGGGTTGGTGGTCACCGGCAGGTAACACGACGCGGCCTTGATTCGGGTCTTCTCGATGATCACGGCCCCGTCATGGAGCGGTGATCGGCGGGTGAAGATATTCATCAACAGATCGTAGGAGACCACGGCGTCCAGTTGGATGCCGGTCTCCTGGAAGGTCTTCAATCCCATGTGTCGCTCGATGACGATCAGCGCGCCCAGTCTTTGGCTGCCGAGGGAGGCTGCGGCCAGCGAGATCTCCTGGATCACGTTGGAGTCGAAGCGCAACGGGAGCAAGGCCGACAGGGGATTCTTGCCCAGGTTGGCCAGTGCCTGCCGGATCTGCCCCTGAAACAGGACGATGACGGCGATCGGGATGAACAGCAGCACGTTCCCCAGGACCGTGTGGAGGGCCGCCAGGGGGATCAGTTCGGGGCTGGTCACCAGGTAGGCCAGCAGCAGAACCACCAGCGCCACCAACATGTGGAAGCTGCGAGTCCCGCGAACCAGCAAGAGCAGTTGGTAAATGATGACGGCCAGCAGCAGGATGTCGACGAATGCCCACAGGCTGAAGCCCTGCGGTTGCAGCGCCATGTTGAGCCGTTCGATCATCGTTTCTGAACCTCAGCCACGTAGCGCGTCGATCACCCGCAGAGCCCTTACGGTCTCTGCCACGTCGTGGGCCCGCACGATGTGTGCGCCGTGAGTCGCCGCCCAGACCGCTACGGCAAGACTTCCGACCAGCCTCTCCGTAACCGGCGTGTCGAGGATCTCGCCGATAAACGCTTTTCGTGAAGCGCCGATCAGGATCGGATGTCCCAGTTCCCGCAACGACGTGAGCTGGCGAAGGACCTCTAGGTTGCCTGCGAGGCCCTTCCCGAATCCGATTCCCGGATCGACAACGATCTTATCACTCGATACTCCACCTGCGACAGCGTATGCGACGCGTTCGCGAAGATAATCGGTGACCTCGCCGACGACATCGTCGTAGTGGGTCGAACGTTGCATGGTCTCCGGTTTGCCGCGCATGTGCATCAAGACGACGGGGACGCGACGATCGACGATCAGTGGCAGCATCCCGGGATCCGCCAGGGAACTGACGTCATTGACGATCGCGGCACCGGCATCGAGTGCCTGACGCGCGACGTCCGCCCGTCGGGTGTCGATGGACAGTCGGACGTCCACGTCCCGGGTGAGGGATTCGATGATCGGTAGAACCCGATCGGATTCCTGGGTGGCTTCGACGGGAGTGGCCCCCGGTCGAGTACTCTCGCCGCCGATGTCGAGGAGGTCGGCGCCGGCCTGCACCATCCGGCTCGCGGTGTCGACTACCTGTTGGACGGAGTCGAAGCGCCCACCGTCGGAAAACGAGTCGGGGGTGACGTTTACAATCCCCATCACCCGCGAGCGCGGACCCAACTCCAACGCACCCCCATCCGCGAAACGGAGAAGATGGTGCGTGGTCCCGGACACGGGGTCAGGCCGGCTGGTTCCCCGGTTCCGGCAGGACACCGGGACCCGTATCGGACTGGGTATCGTTCGCCGTTTCCGGCGAGGTGTCCGGCGCGACGACCGGTTCGTCATCGTCTACAGGGAGCTCGATCTCCGGTAGAGGGCGCCCTTCGACCAGGGCCTTCAGCTCTACCGCGTTGAGGACCTCGCGCTCCAGGAGCGCGTCGGTGATCCGCATCAACGCGTCACGACGATCGTCGATGATCTTGTGGGCCGTGTTGTAGCCGTGGGTGATGATCCGTTTGACCTCGTTGTCGATCTGGATTGCGGTCTCTTCGCTGTAGTCACGGTGCTGACTGATCTCGCGGCCCAGGAAGATCTGTTCCTCCTTGGCGCCGAAGGTCAACGGTCCGAGACGATCCGACATGCCCCACTCGGTCACCATCCGTCGAGCCGTACTGGTGGCACGTTCGAAGTCGTTACCGGCGCCGGTCGTCAACTGATCCAGCAATAGTTCTTCGGCCACGCGGCCACCCATGAGGACGGCGATGGTCGAGTCGAGATAGCGCTTGGAGTAGGTGTGCCGGTCATCCTCGGGCAACTGCATCGTCAGACCCAGTGCGCGTCCACGGGGGATGATCGTCACCTTGTGGAGCGGGTCCGCTTCCGGAACGAAGTGGGCCACGATGGCATGACCGGCCTCGTGGATCGCGGTGGCACGTTTTTCTTCATCGGTCAGCACCATCGATCGGCGCTCGGCGCCCATCATGACCCGATCCTTGGCGATCTCGAAGTCTTCCTGGTCGACCGCCTTGCGATTGCGGCGGGCGGCAAACAGTGCCGCCTCGTTGACGAGGTTGGCCAGGTCGGCACCGCTGAATCCCGGGGTACCTCGGGCGACGATCCGCGCGTCGACGTCCTTCGCCAGCGGGATCTTGCGAGTGTGGACCTTGATGATCTCTTCACGGCCGCGGACATCGGGGAGCCCTACGACCACCTGACGATCGAATCGGCCGGGTCGCAGCAATGCCGGATCCAGCACATCGGGTCGGTTGGTGGCGGCAATCAGGATCACGCCTTCGTTGGTCTCGAAGCCGTCCATCTCGACCAGCAACTGATTGAGCGTCTGTTCACGCTCATCGTGCCCGCCGCCGAGACCGGCACCACGATGACGCCCGACCGCATCGATCTCATCGATGAAGACGATGCAGGGAGCGTTCTTCTTGCCCTGGTCGAAGAGATCCCGGACGCGGGACGCCCCGACACCGACGAACATCTCGACGAAATCCGAACCGGAGATCGAGAAGAACGGAACGTTGGCCTCGCCGGCGATGGCTTTGGCCAGCAGGGTCTTGCCGGTCCCGGGAGGCCCCATCAGCAGGACGCCCTTCGGGATCTTGCCACCCAGTCGTTGGAACTTCTGGGGTTCCTTGAGGAACTCGATGATCTCGGCGAGTTCTTCCTTGGCCTCCTCGACGCCCGCCACATCCTTGAACGTGACCTTTCGGCCCTGGGCCGAGGTTAGCTTGGCGCGTGACTTGCCGAACGAGAGGGCACGATTGCCACCGGACTGCATTTGACGCATGAAGAAGATCCAGACGCCCAGGAACAGAAGCATCGGCAGCCACATCAGGAGGCTGGTAAAGACACCGGTGTTGGCCGGTGGCTCGGCCTGGATGGCGACGCCCCGCTCGCGGAGGTCGCTCATCAGGGACTCGTCCTTGACGACGTAGGTCTTGAAAGACTTGATCTCGCGACCGCTGCGGGAGATCCGCGGCTTGGCGAACTTGCCTTCGATCTCGTAGCCGAACTGGTCGCCGGTGACTCGAACTTCGTGGATCTCGCCGTCGGCGACGGCGAGATAGAAGTCGGACTCGTCCATCGGCTGGCTGGAGACGGATTTCGCTTCGAATAGTCGGTAGCCGATGAAGGCCACCGCGATAATCGCGGCCCAGATCATGATCGATCTCAGGTGAGAACTCACGTCACGCTTCCTCTTCTGCGCCGCCGCAGCGGTTCACAGCCATATATAGAGCCACTTGCCCTCGAAAGGCCATTCTACGCGATCCTGAGAAACGGGCCAGCCGTCTCTATCTAGGTTCAACGTATGAAATGTAGGGAAGATTTCGGTAAAGACCCTCAAAATCCAATCCATAGCCGACAACCCAGCGGTCCGGAGAGGCGAAACCGACATAGTCCGCCCGGATCGCGCTGCGCCGTCGAGCCGGCTTGTCCAGCAGGACGGCGAGTCGTAATCGTCCCGGGCGACGGGCGGCCAGGGCCCGGGTCAGGGCCTCGAGGGTCTGGCCGGTATCCAGGATGTCCTCGACGACCAGGACATCGGCTCCCGTCACCGGGAACTCCTCGGGGAGTTCGATGCCGGTCGGGTCCCCCCCACGGGCCACCGAGACGACCTTCGGAAACGCCAGATGGACCGGCATCGGTAGCCGTCGGACCAGGTCCGTGCAGAACATGAATGCACCGTCCATCAGAGCGATGACGGAGAGGCCGTCACCCTCCGGGGTGTCCGCGGCGATGGCCAACGACATCGCCTCGACACGCTGCCGGATCTTCTCCTCGCTGTAGAGGATCTCGCTTGAGAGTCGCATCAGGTCAGCTTAGCAAACCCGCCGGACTACTCGCGGCGTCGTGCGATCCGAATTCGATCGCCACGTCTGACCGCTCGAATTCGGCCGGGAAGGTCCGCGGATCGTCCTCCACAGCCCTGAGCGAGGTCGAGCAGCGAAACGACGTGTCGCGAGGTAATCCGTCGCGGATCCATTCCCGCGTCTCGTAGTGCGAGGATCGCAACCCGGCTGGCGACTGCAGGATCCTGACGGGCGAGAGCGGTCGCATCGAGGCTGAGCGCACTACCGATCCGTCGATAGGCACGCGTCGCCAGGCGGTCGAGGTAGGCGGAGTCGGTGCGTAGTTGTTCGGCGGTCCGCACGAGATGGTCTGCCGCCTGGGCGTTGTAGGACGACTCGAGGAGTGGCATCAACTGACGACGTACGCGGTTGCGATCGAAACGGAGATCTCGGTTGCTGGCGTCTTCGCGCCATGTCCACCCGTTCCGTGTCAACCAGGTGCGAAGTTGGTTTCGCTCCAGTTGAAGGAGGGGACGGACGAATGGGCCGGGCCCCTCGGGGTCGATCCCGCGCAACGATGAGGGGCCGACTCCGCGGAGGAGACGCATCAGAACGGTCTCTGCCTGGTCATCACGATGATGGGCGGTGACGACGGAGTCCGCACCGATCTCATCCACCGTTTCCATGAGGAATTCGCGTCGAACGCGTCGGGCCGCTTCCTCTAGTGACTCGTCACGTCTTCGGAGCGCGCCGACATCCCGTCGCGTCGAAACGCACTCGAATTCCAGTTCGTTTGCGAGTCGCTTGACGAACCTTCGATCCGTCGCCGATCCTCGGCGAAGGCCATGGTCCAGGTGAGCGATCGTGACGGTCCATTCGCGACGCCGTGCGAAGCGCTGAAGAAGGTGGGCGAGCGCCACAGAATCTGCGCCGCCGGAGACGGCGGCCAGCAGATGAGTTTGCCGTGGCAGCCAACGATCGGCCGCGTCGCGAAATCCCAGCTCGACGCGACTGGCCACGGTCAGCGGAGTGACTCGGCTCGCTGACGCAGGGTCGCGGCGCGTTCGTTCTGGCCCGCGTCGACGAGCATGTCGGCATAGGTGGTGTAGACGATGATCAGGTTTGGATGCTCCGGCCCGAGCGTGGACTCCAGCGTGATCATCGCCTGTTCGAACAGGATCATCGCGTCGCTACTCTTGCCCCGCTCCTGAAGAAGTCGCGCAAGATTGAAGCGTGCGGCACCAAGATCGGGGCTGCCGTTGGGGGTCGCCTTCTCGAGGATCTCGATCGCTCGCCGGTAGTTGTTCTCCGCCTCCTCGGGGCGTCCCGTAACGCGGGCCAGGACCGCGATGCTGTTGAGGGAGGATGCGACATCCGGGTGATCCGCCCCCGACTGCGCCTCGAAGATCCGGAGAGCGCGGGTATGTTCCTCTTCAGCCTCGTCGAAACGTTTCAGCCGCCGAAGGGCCTCGCCGCGACTGCCGCGGCAGCGGGCGACGGTGTCCGAATCGGGGCCAAGATTGGTGGACCAGATTCGGATTGCGCGCTCGAAATACTGTTCCGCCTCCTCGATCTGACCCTGGGCCATCCGCAGCTGTCCCAGGTTGTTGGAGACCGTCGCGACGTCGGGATGATCGAGAAGGAGTGACGCCTCCATAGACGCCATGCCACGCGTATAGAAGTCATCGGCAGCGTCGAGCCGATTGGACATGTAGGCCAGCATCCCCATGTTGTTGAGCGTCGTCCCCATCTGCGTCGGATCGCCGTCGTCGGGATCTTGCTGAATCGCCAGCGCACGCTCGTAATAGGACATCGCTTCGTCCAGGCGACCGAGACGTTGGAGGTGTCCTGCCAGATTGCCGAAGTCCGCCGACAATTCGACGCGGTCGACGTCCGGGTCGGCTTCGCGCAACTCGGCCGCGCGCTGGAACATCGGGACCGCCAGGTCCAACCGATCCTGACTTCTGAGGAACTGGCCGAGGTTGTTGAGGCTGATCACTCGACGCGAGTCATTGGCCTCCATCCCCGCGGCGATCTCGAGGGCCTCTTCAAAACCCTCGCGGGCCTCGTCCAGTCGTCCCTCACTGTGCGCAAGCTTCGCGGCTTCGTTGGTCGCGTCCCAGTCGGGCGCCGCTCCGCATGCCAACGAGAGCAGGACGGCACAGATGAGGGTCGGCAACGTGGCCATTCGGTTCAGCAATCGACGCATCGGATCCTCCGCGTCCAAGGATAGAAGATACGCGGTGCTTTTCCCAGCCTTGGGCCTCAGGGATGCGTCGGTGTGCTGCCCGGTGCTACGCTTGCCCGTCGCGTCGTACACCCTTCCAGTCAGGAGCCGAAGTCGATGGAGAGCAAGACAAGCGTCGAGCAGATCCAGCGAATGCTCTCGGATCGTGACTTCGCCGGCCTGCGTCGACTGATTGTCGAGCTCGAGAGCGCGGACATAGCGGAGGCGATTCGCGAACTGGATCTGGACGATCAGGTCGTCGTCTTCCGCGTCCTCCCACGCGAACAGGCTTCGGACTGTTTCGAATACCTCGACGCGAGCGCGCAGGAAGGCTTGATCAAGGGACTCGCCCGCGAGCAGGCAGCTGCGATTCTCAACGACATGTCTCCCGACGACCGAACGGCGCTCCTCGAGGAGTTGCCGGCGGCCGCGACCAAACAGGCGCTGGCATTGCTTTCTCCTGACGAGCGCGTCGTCGCGCAGGATCTTCTGGGCTATCCGGAGGACAGCATCGGGCGATTGATGACGCCGGACTACGTGACCGTCCGATCGGACTGGACGGTCGCCCAGTCCCTCGATCATATCCGTCGTGTCGGCGACGATAGTGAGACGCTTAACGTCATTCCGGTGGTCAACGAGCGTGGGGTTCTCATCGACGATTTGCGGGTTCGGCAGATCCTGCTCGCGGATCTCGAGACACGCATCGACGCTCTGACCGACGGAAGCTTCGTGGCGCTCACCGCCAACGAGGACCAGGAGACCGCCGTTCAGGTCTTCAAGGAATACGACAGGGTCGCATTCCCCGTCACCGACTCCCGCGGCGAGATACTGGGAATTGTCACCGTCGACGACGTCCTCGATGTCGCGGAAGAAGAAGCGACCGAGGATATCCAGAAGATCGGTGGTAGTGAGGCGCTGGACTATCCGTACCTACAGGTCTCGTTCTGGGAGCTGGTGCGCAAACGCGGTGGCTGGCTGATCGCGTTGTTCCTCGGCCAGCTGTTGACCCTCAACGCCATGGAAATGTTTCGCGATCGGCTGAAATTCACCGTGATGATGTTCGTGCCGTTGATCATCTCATCCGGTGGAAACAGCGGCTCCCAGGCGGCGACTCTGGTGGTTCGAGCGATGGCGCTCGAAGAGGTGAAACTGAGCGACTGGTTCCGGGTGTTTCGGCGCGAGTTGCTGTTCGGGATGACGCTTGGCGTGATCCTCGCCGGAATCGGTTTCCTGCGGACGTTCCTCGACCGATTCCTGGGTGTGGCGTTGGGTTCCGAGTGGGACACGATCGGGTTCGCCGTCGGCATCTCACTGATCTGCGTCGTCATGTGGGGCGTGCTTGTCGGCAGTATGTTGCCATTCGTCATGCAATGGCTCGGTGTGGATCCCGCGACCTCGTCGACGCCGTTCGTCGCGACGATCGTTGATGTCACCGGGCTACTGATCTACTTCCTGGTCTGCACCGCTCTCATCACCGGCGGCTGACTTACGCTCTGGGCGACGGGAGACCCGGAGCGCCGCGACGGCGATTGGATTCCCATGGGCCTCGAGGAGCGGTGCCAGCGTTCGCACGAGTGTCGGCCAACCCGGCTGCCCGGTGAGGCTGCTCCGCGGGATGCGTCGGCTACGAAACGGTCGGCGGGTCAAGAGCGACGCCCATTCCGGGCGCGACTTGCCGCCCAGATCGACGGCCTCCGCACGGAAGCCGTCGTCCGTCCGGTATAGGGCCGCGAGGCCGATCCCTTCTGTTCCCTCGTCGTCCGCAACATCCAGGACGGCGACCCGCCCCAGGGGACTCTCTTCGAGGTGGGCCATCATTCCCTCGACGAGGGGATGTCCCGACGCGAAGAAGTCGATGTTGTCGTCAGTGACAGCGACCTCGCGCTCGAACGTTCCGAGAAAGGAGCTTCCGGCGGGGACCCCGGGGAGGGACTCGACACGGGACCGCTTCCGATACTCGAAGGAGTAGCGCGATGCGCGCCGTTGGGGCTCCAGTCGTAGATCGAGCAGCCCGCACGCCGCAACAAGGACGTCTTCCGTCAACTCCTCCAGATCCGGCGGGACACGATCGAGAATCTTCTGCGCGAGCGACTCGTCGTATGGATCGCGATGGAGCTCGTGATACGCCGCCTCCTGCACCCGATCCCAGGCCACCTGGGCGGTCTTCGCCAAAGTCGCGAATCGTTTGTCGCTATCTGCATCTCTTCCTGCGAGGGCCCGGTCGCCGATCGCATCGGCAACACCGGCCAACTCACGTTCCAGCCCACCCAGTGGTTTCTCGAACAGACCCAGTTGCTCGAACAACTCGACGACGCCGCGCGCGAGTCCGTCCGGAGGACGAAAATAGACGATGTCCACCGGACGGTCTCGACCGATTCGGTCGAGGCGGCCGATCCGTTGTTCGACGACCATCGGATTCCAGGGCAGATCGAAGAGAACGAGACGCGTGCAGAACTGGAAGTTTCGGCCCTCTCCGCCGCACTCCGTAGAGACGAGCATGGACGGACCGCTCTTCAGCTGGAACTGTGCGACCTCGATGTCCCGTTGGGCCGCGGACAGGTCTTCGTGAAATACGCCCACTCGCAGCTGGGACTGTCGACTCATCTCAGTGCGGATCGCATCGAGTGACTCTCGTCGGCTGACGAACACCAGTGTCTTCTCGCCGCGACCGGCCCACTTGCCGGCATTGCGAACGAGCCAGTCGAGTCGCCCGTCACACTTTCCGGCCTTGACCGCAGGGGCGCGCAACGGGTTCTTGGCGGGTACCGATTGCGCCAGAGCCCATGGGGAATCTAGGGCCAGACGAATTCGCTCGATCTTTCTGATGCGCTCGAGGGCATTGCCCGGCTCGCCCTCGCGAGCGACCGCAAGCAACGACTCCGTCGCCGGCCACGCGTCGCCGCCCGGCCAGTCGACCGGCTGGGGTCGGCGGGGGGGTAGCCCGCCGATGTCGTCCCGCCGAGTGGCGCTGGTGCACGGAGGCAGCGGCGTTCGTTTTTCCAGCCGTTCGTCGAACGACTGATCTTCGGGGAATTCATCGGGTCGCAATAGTTGCAGGAGTCGAAAGAAGCCGTGGGCATCTTCCTCGAGCGGTGTCGCGCTGAGGAGCAGCAGGTGACGTCCCTGGTCGGCGATCTGCCGAACCGCTCGATAGGCGGGGTTGCCGGGGTGTCCAGGTTTTCGTCGCAGGTGATGGGCCTCGTCGACCACCAGGAGATCGATCTCGGCCTCGATCGCCTGTTCGACGAGACGCGGAGACGCGGCAAGTCGCTCAAGGCTGACGACGACCTGATCGTGGGCGTCGAACGGGTTGAAGCCCTTGCCGTACTCTCGCTCCACGTCTTCCAGGCGCTCGTCATCCAGAAGAACGAAGACCTGATGATACTTGCGCCACAACTCGCCCAGCCATTGAACGGTCAAGGTATCCGGTGCCACGACGAGCGCACGGTCGGCGCGACGCGTGCGCACAAGGTAGTTCAGGATCAGGCAGGCTTCGACGGTCTTTCCGAGGCCGACCTCATCGGCAAGAAGCCAACGAACGGGATCCGCCTGGGTGGCGCGTTCCGCGACATGGAGCTGGTGCGGAAAAAGCTGAATGCGTCCACCGAGGAATGACCCAAGGCCGTCCGCCTCGCGGATGGATGTGAGATGCAGCATCTCCAGACGCATCGCGAACGCATCCATCCGTCCGACATCGCCGACGGCAAGCCGTTCGAAGAGCGAGTCGCCGACCTGGATCGGCCAGAGTCCCTCGGCCGCCATCCGTCGTCCGTCGTCGAGGACCGCGAATCCGTCCTCGGTCAACTCCATGACGATGCCGGGCCCGCCGTCGGCGTCGTCCAGCGGGGCGGCCCGGACCCCGACCCGGAGCACCAACTCGGTGAGCGCGTCGGTTGAGGCCGCAAGCTGAAGGCGGGACCCACTTGTGGGAAAAAAGAGGGAAATGGTCCGCCCGGAGACCGATTCCACCAGCCCAGGGCCCAGTTCAGGGTTGAATCGGTGCCGGACTCGATCTCCAACTTTCCACATAGATCGGACAGGATAGCGACCTCGCGAATAAAATGCCGCCGACGGGGTATCCGTCACCATGGAGACACTCTTGTCCGAGCAGCCCGGTGTAACCGAGCGCGATCTGATCCTGCGCACCCAGCGTGGTGAGACCGCGGCATTCGGCGATCTGGTCAACCGCTACATGCGTCGCGCGTACTTCGCGGCGCTCGGGTTCGTCGGTTCGTCCGAGGACGCCTACGATCTTTCGCAAGATGCATTCGTCCGAGCGTTCAACGCCCGCGATCGCATCAACCCCGACATGCCGTTCTACACCTGGTTCTACCAGATCCTTCGGCGACTCTGTTACAACTTCAATCGCGATCGCAAACTGCATCGTGAGAAGTTGAAGCAGGCCAAGCCCTGGCTCGAGGATCACGCCGGCTGGTTGGCGGATCAGCGGAATCCCCACCAGCAGGTCCAACGGGTTGACCTGCAGAAGCGGGTTCAAGAGGGGATCGCCTCTCTCGGCGAGAAGGATCGAGAGATTCTCGTCCTGAAAGAGTTTGAGGACCTGAAGTATCGCGAGATCGCCGAGTTGCTCGACATTCCCATCGGAACCGTCATGTCGCGTCTCTATTCCGCCCGGCGTCATCTGGCGACCGCGCTAGAGGAAGAAGGATGAACAGCCAGGAAGAGCAAGTCCGGTTGTGGATGATGGCCGCACTCGACGATGAGATTTCCGTCGAAGATCGTCGGAGTTTTGAGGCGGCCCTCGCTGCGGACGCAGACCTCAAGCATGAATGGACACGCCTCTGTCAGGTGAAGGAGGTTACAAAATCCATGCGTTATCGACGTCCACCCGAAGAGATCTGGGATCGATACTGGTTGTCGATCTACAACCGATTCGAGCGTGGCATCGCATGGATTCTCGTCTCGATCGGCGCAGTCGTGACAACCGGTTACGGCCTGTGGTACACGATGGGAGAGATCTGGCGTGACAGCGAGATTGCGCTGCCGCTCCGGCTTGCGATCTTCGCATTGGTACTGGGCGGCGCGGTATTATTGATCTCGGTGTGCCGCGAAAAATTCAGACTGTGGCGCAAGGACCCTTACAGAGAGGTAACTCGATGATCATCACACCGTCGGCGTCGGTGGCGCAGCATCGCCTCGCCAAGAGCTTCGGCCTGGTCAAGGGCAATACGATCCGGGCCCGTCATCTTGGCAAGGACATCGTTGCCGGCTTGAAGGGTCTCGTCGGCGGCGAGATAGAGGAATACACAAAAATGATGTCCGAGGCGCGTGAGCAGGCGATCGACCGCATGAAGCTCGAGGCCGAGGCGCTGGGTGCAAACGCGATCGTCGATCTACGCTTCGCGACGTCCTACATCATGGGCGGTGCGTCGGAGATCATGGCGTATGGTACGGCGGTTCGCCTGGAGGACGAGGCCTAGCCCTTGTTCGCGACGACCTCTTGAATCGCGCCCCACGTATCGGGATCCAACACAAACAACGAGGCGAGATAAACCTCGACCTGTTCGGTCGGATGGGCCGCGAGGAGATTCTCGATCGCACTCTCGAGCCGATCTCTCTGAGGCGGCTTCATATCAAAGTCTTCGTCGATGGCGCCGTTCTCGTGGGGGATCTCCAGGTCATCGAGGAACTTCGTGAGGATCTGCGGTCTTCCGTGTAGGTGAAGCCCGATCAGCAACGTCATCGCCAGCGAATCGCCTGGATGGACCGCGCTCAGCAGGTAGCCGACCCGACGATCGACGGGTAACTGCCGCACGGCCGAGGGTCGGAAGCGGATGGCGGCGGCGACGGCCTGATCGACCTCCTTGCGGCTGGTCGATGCGTTTTCGTGATACGCGCAGCGGGCCGCCTCCTCGCGGGTTGACACCGGAAGCGCCGACCAGAGCGCCGATGGCGAGAGGCTCTGCAGATCAAGGTTCCGAATCCAGTCCATCGATGTCTCCGCCTTCAATGAAAGCCCTAGAACTGTTTGTAGATGAGGACTTCGCGTCCGTTTCGTCGGAACTCGACGATATCCATCAACTCGCGCATCAGGAACAGGCCGCGCCCGTGGTGAAGATGCATTCGATCTTCATTCCGGGGGTCGGGTACATCGGTCGGGTCGAAGCCTTCACCCTCGTCACGTACGAGGATCAACAACTTTTTCAAATCGGATCCGTACGCGCGAACGAAGATGGTCTTGTCCTTCTCGAACGCGTTGCCGTGAATCATCGCGTTGGCCAACGCCTCTCGGAGCGCGATCTCGAGGTCGGTCTCCTGATCCTCCGTGCAGCCGCATTTGCGGGCAACGCCGATGATCGTGTTGACGCCTTCGTTGAGGGAGGTCTTCGTACTGGGAAAGTGACGCCGAACGCGGATCGCGAACTCACGCCGCCGGAGCGGCCACGGATCGTCTCGATTGTTCACCGTCTGGCCTCCCCATCGGCCATCTCCCGCCAATTCTCGAAGCCTGTGCATTGTAACGCCCCCGGAGCCGTTCTCGACACCGGGATGGTGCTGTTTACGAGAAATGGGCGCTGGAGTTCAGAGGACCGATCGCCTAGTCTGTCGCTGGCAGCGGCAGGACGAGGGACGTAGATGGCGACCCGATTTTGGTTATTCAAATCCGACCCCGACGAATTCGGGCTGAGCCATTTAATGAAGTGTCCGGAGCAGACGACACTCTGGGACGGCGTCCGTAACTATCAGGCTCGCAACTACATGCGGGAAATGAAGTCCGGCGACGGCGTCCTGTTTTATCACTCCCAGACCAAGCCGCCGGCGGTGGTCGCCATCGCGAAGGTCGTACGCGAGGCCTACCCCGATCCCACCCAGTTCGATCCCCTCAGCAAGTACCACGACGCCAAGTCTTCGAGGGATGAGCCTCGGTGGAGTGTGGTCGATATCCGTCTGGAGTCGGCCCTCGATCGGGCCGTGACGCTCCCGGAGATGCGTGAAGAGCCGGCGCTGACCGACATGGAACTGCTCAGAAAGGGCAGCCGGCTCTCGATCCAGCCGGTTCGATCCGCCGAGTGGAAGCGTATCCGAGCCATGGGGCGACGGCAGGCCCCGAAAGCCTGACGAAAGAGTGGAGCGGTTGACTCCCTCGCCGATCCCGCGTAAATAGGGCGCTCACCGCGTCCGATAGCGCATTTTGCGACCAGAGGGCGAGACCGGGAGCGAGCATGTCGGATACCAGCTTCTTCGGGCATCCACGTGGCCTTGCCACATTGTTCTTCACAGAGATGTGGGAACGCTTCAGCTACTACGGGATGCGGGCCCTCCTTGCGCTCTATCTGACGGCCCAGATTATCGACGGCGGCATGGGCATGGATGCGGCGCGCGGTTCCGCGATCGTCGCGCTCTACACCTTCGGTGTCTATCTGCTCTCGCTCCCCGGCGGCTGGATCGCGGATCGGTTGCTGGGGCAACGCAAGTCAGTTCTCTACGGCGGAATGATCATTGCTGCCGGTCACTTCGCGTTGGCCGTCCCCGTCGACGCCTCGTTCTTCTTCGGCCTGATCCTGCTGGTCGTCGGCACGGGGCTTCTCAAGCCGAACGTCAGCGCCATCGTCGGCGACCTGTATGAGGGGAAGGGCGCCCAACGCGATGCCGGCTTCTCAATCTTTTACATGGGGATCAACATCGGTGCCTTCGCGGGACCGCTGGTCTGTGGCGCGCTGGGTGAGAACGTGGATTGGCATCTTGGTTTCGGTATCGCCGGCGTTGGCATGACACTGGGTCTGATCCAGTACGTCATGGGTGGGAAGTACCTCAGGGACGCGGGCAACCTCAAGATATCGGATGACCCCGCACAGAGGTCGCGGGACTGGAAGTACTTCTTCGGGACGGCATTCTTCTGTGGGGTCATCGGGCTGGCGATCTGGATGCTGGCCCGCAACGGGACAATTCAGTTCACCATCACAGAGTTCGCGACGAATACCGGCTATATCTGCCTGGGACTGGTCAGCCTCTACTTCGCCTACCTCATCTTCTTCGCAGCCAAGAACTCCGAGGAGCGGGGCCGAATTGGCGTCATCATCGCCTTGTTCATCGGTGCCGCCGTCTTCTGGTCCGGGTTCGAGCAGGCCAGCACCGGCTTGACCTACTTCGCCCGGGATCTCACCGATCGAAACATCGGCTCCCTGGTCCTGCCGATTACCTGGCTTCAGGCCATCAACCCACTGTTTATCATTATCCTGGCTCCGGTGATCGGTGGGCTCTGGATCAAACTCGATAAGAAGAACCCCTCGTTCGGTGTCAAGTTCGCCATGGGGCTCGTCCTGCTCGGTGTCGGGTTCCTGGTGTTGGCGTGGGGTGCGTCGTTCTCCACCGACGGTGGCCTCAGCCCGATGTGGCTGGTCGTAACCTACTTCTTCCATACCGTCGGCGAGTTGGTTCTTAGCCCCGTCGGCCTCAGCGCCATGACGAAGTTGTCGCCGAAGCGGCTGGTCTCGCAGATGATGGGGATCTGGTTTGTCGGTGCGGCCATCGGCAACCTGATCGCGGGGCTCGTGGGTGGAACCTTCGATCCCAGCGACGCCGGCAAGACCTTCTATGCCGTCGCGGCCTTCGTGATCGGCGCAGGCCTGATCTTCCTGATCGCGTCGCCGGTCATGAAGCGAATGAGCCACGGCATCAATTAACCGGCGGATCGGCCCAGATCGCAGGTTCGGGTTATGGATTCGGGGCGTAGCCTGTCTGCTGGCATCGACGGGCTCTGGACCCTAATATCTACATTATCTACCATAGTATTAATGGGTTACGCCGTGTCGGGAGCTCAACACCGGCAGGGTTGAGGTTGCGATGACCGAGACGATCAAGAACAGCGAACTCGAGGCCGAGCGGGAATCCATGGAGGTCGCCGAGGCGGCCCGTGAGAAAGAGTGGAAGCAACCCAGCTTTCTCCGTGAGCTGTTCCTCGGTCGGTTTCGTCTGGGACTCGTTCATCCGTTCCCCAGGACCGATCAGGAGCGCCCGGAGTTCACCGCGTTCTTCGCTCGGTTGAAGACGTTCCTCGAGAACGAGGTCGACTCGGCGGCCATCGATGCGACGGGCGAGTATCCGCAGTCCCTGATCGACGGGCTCAAGCAGATGGGTGCATTCGGACTGAAGATCCCCCGTGAATACGGTGGGTTGGGATTCAGCCAGGTCGAGTACTCCCGGGTGATGGAGTTGCTCGGTAGCGCCGACGGATCGGTATCGGCTCTCCTCTCGGCACACCAGTCCATCGGCGTGCCGCAGCCCCTGAAGATCTTCGGGTCGACCGAGTTAAAGCAGAAGTACTTGCCGCGTTGTGCCGCCGGGGCGATCACGGCGTTCGCCCTGACCGAGGACAGCGTGGGTTCGGATCCCGCCAATCTCGACACCACCGCAGAGAGAGCGGACGACGACAGCCATTACATCATCAACGGTGAGAAGCTCTGGTGCACCAACGGGACCATCGCCGATCTGCTGGTCGTGATGGCCAAGCACCCCGATACGAACCGGATCAGCGCGTTCGTCGTCGAGGCGGACAGCCCCGGAGTGACTGTCGAACATCGATGTCATTTCATGGGACTTCGCGCACTCGCCAATGGCGTGATCTCGTTCACCAATGTCCGCGTGCCGAAAGAGAACCTGATCGGAAAAGAGGGGGCCGGGCTCAAGATCGCCCTGACCACGTTGAACACCGGTCGTCTCTCGTTGCCGGCGGGCTCTGCGGGTTCCACAAAACGCTGTCTCGAGATTTGCAGGAAATGGGCCGCCGAGCGTGTCCAGTGGGGCTTCCCCATCGGCAAGCACGAGGCGATCGCTCATAAGCTGTCGGACATGGCGGCGACGACCTTCGCGATGGAAGCGATCTCCGACCTGGTCAGCGAGATGGCGGACCGCGGCGGGTACGACATCCGATTGGAGGCGGCGGCCGCGAAAGAATGGAACACCGTTCAGGGTTGGCGGCTGATCGACGAGACGATGCAGATTCGTGGCGGTCGCGGCTACGAGACGGTGCAGTCGTTGGCGGATCGAGGCGAGGCCCCGATCGATGTCGAGCGGCTCATGCGTGATAGTCGGATCAACACGATCTTCGAGGGTTCCAGCGAGATCATGCATCTATTCATGGCTCGCGAGGCCGTGGATAAGCACCTGCAGGTCTCCGGCGCGATGATCGACCCGAAGAAGAGCCTTGGGCAGAAGTTGAAGGCGTTGCCGGGAATCGCCCTGTTCTACGCCACCTGGTACCCGACTCGTTGGCTTGGATGGGGACGTTGGCCACGCTACGCAGAATTCGGACCCCTGGCCCGTCATCTGCGGTTTATCAACCGGAGCGCCCGTAAGCTCTCCCGTCAGGTCTTCCACGGGATGGTCGTGCACGGCCCCAAACTTCAGCGAAAGCAGGCGTTCCTGTTCCGGATCGTCGATGTGGCCAACGAACTCATGGCGATGTCGGCGGCCATTTCCCGGGCCCAGTCGATGCGGCAGTCGGGTAGTGCCGATGCGGAGTCTGCGACACGGCTGGTGGAGTTCTTCTGCCGTGCCTCGAGGCGGCGGGTCAAGGACTACTTCCGGGGCATGTGGCGCAACGACGACGCCTGCCAGACTCGTCTGGCCCGAGAGGTCTTGCGCGGCAACTACGCCTGGATGGAGAATGACATCGTCTCCGCAGCAAGCACGCCGGCGGAGAAGTCGGACGAGGCGGCCGAAGTAGGCGAACCCGTCTAGGCATTCTATGCGGCACGACAAGCAGGTGTTCTCGAAACGCCGTGCCCGGCTGACGGAACAGTCGCCGGACGATCTTTTTCTGGCGTTCGGTGACGGGGGCGACGACCTCGACCCCAACTACGCGTATCTAAGCGGGTCGCGGGAGACCGCCGGTGTCCTTCTGTTTGGTCACCGGCGGTTCAACCTGCCACGGACCCGCGGTGCACCCGGCCCGGACTACATGCGGAGCCGTCACGCGAGTGCCGTGCTCCTGCTGCCGAAGTCGGACCCGGTGCTGGCCCAATGGGGCGAGGATGCGTCAGAGACGGTCGAGGGCGTCGACGCGGCGGCTCTGGGCGTCGATCTCGTCGCGGATGTCGCCGGTCTCGACGCCATTCTGGCTACGGCGCTGCGCGGCGGAAGGACCCTCTGGCTGATTCGCTCGGCACCCGCGAGTTTCCGTGATCGACCCGATGCCCTGACACGGCTCGCCGGGCGGATCCGCGATCATTTCCCCGCCGTCCGGATTCGCGATGCGGGGGAGCGCCTGGATCGGATGCGGGCCTTGAAGGATGACGGCGAGATCGAGGCCATCGAAAACGCGCTTCAGGTCACTCGACGGGGGCTCGATCGGATCGCCGCGGCGACGGCGCCCGGTATCCGCGAGGGGCAACTCGAGGCGGAACTGAGTTACGCCTATCGCACGGCGGGCGCAAGCCATGCCTTCGGGGCGATCTGCGCGGCCGGGTCCAATGCGCTCCAACTGCACTACCGCGCCAACGACGGCGTGTTGTCGGAGGGGCAACTGCTGTTGATCGACACCGGTGTCAGACTCGAGGGATACTGCTCCGATATCAGCCGGACATTCCCCGTGTCGGGAAAATTCACCGTTCGACAGAAAGAGCTGTACGACGTCGTTCTCGAGGCTCAACGTGTCGCCATCGAGGGCTGTGTCGTCGGTGTGACGCTGGCGGATCTCCATGCGTTGGCCTACGAGGTTATCGATCGGGCAGGGCTGGGGTCCCGATTCGCTCACGGCATCGGGCATCACCTGGGGATCCATGTTCATGACACGCCTCAGGCCGATGGCCCGCTGGAAGCCGGAGCGGTGATCACGATCGAGCCAGGGGTCTACCTCGAGGACGAGGGAATCGGAATCCGAATTGAAGACGACGTCCTGGTGACCGTCGACGGACCGCGGGTCCTGTCGGCCGATTTCCCCAGGTCCACCGACGAGATCGAACGCTGGATGGCGGGAGGCAAGGATTGAGCGAGCTGCCTGACGGTATCCCTCGCGCCCGTCCCGCCGAACCGAGGGACAGCGCCGCCGCAATACTCGTGCGTCGCGACGAGGATGGGCGAGATCGGGTCCTGCTGGCTCGACGATCGCGATCCACCCGATTCATGCCGGGCCACCTCTCGTTTCCGGGAGGGACGATCGACGCCGCCGATCGAGAGACCGCCGATCCCTTTCGGGCGGCCGCCTCCAGGGAGTTGGACGAGGAGCTCGGTCTGCAGGTTGAGGCTACCGAGTGGATCGACGCCGGGGATCGAATCACGCCGCCGATGTTCCCGGTTCGTTTCATGAATCGCTTTTTTGTCCATCGTGTCGAGGCGTTACGCGACGAGATCGCACCGATGACCGACGAGCTGGACTCGGCACGCTTCGAATTGGCGGAGACCGTTCTGGAAGCATGGGAGCGTGGGGAGTGCCGCGTGCCACCGCCGGTCTTGCCGATCCTCCGTTGTCTCGCACGCCACGAGAGTGCCTCTCTCGAGCAGCTGGCGGAAGCGATCCGGCAGGCCAACCAACGAGAAGAGCGAACTCCGCGAATCGAGTTCACGCCGGGGACCTGGATGGTGCCGTTGTCGACGGCAACCCTCCCACCTGCAACCCATACCAATGTCTGGTTTCCCGGCGGGAGGTTCTTCGCCATCGTGGATCCGGGATCCGACGAGCCGGAAGAGCTGGATCGGCTCGCCGGTGTGATCGAGCGACGCTGTTCCGATGGCGACCGGCTGCGGATGGTCTTGCTGACCCATCATCATCAGGATCATGTTGATGGAGTCGCGCAGATTGCCACACGCCTCGATGTACCGGTCTGCGCTCACGAGGCGACCCTCGAGCCGTTGCGAGATCGTCTCGGCGATCTTCGAACCCTGACGATTGCCGACGGTGAGACGATCGATCTGGCCGGAATCACGCTTCGTGCCCATCACACACCGGGCCACGCCGTCGGCCACATGGCCTTCGAGTTGGTCGATCGCGGACTGTTGCTGACGGGAGACCTCGTGAGTAGCGTTTCCACGATCCTCATCGATCCCGAGAGCGGCGATATGGGGGACTACCTCCAGTCGCTCGAGCGGATGAAGGAGCTTGGATGCAAGACGCTCCTCCCCGGACATGGCACGCCGCTACCAGGTAAGACGCTGGAGCGGGTGCTGGAGCATCGTCGCCAACGGGAGAGCAAGATCCGCGTGCAGCTTGGCGATGCACCGCTGGAACTGGATCGGATCGCACGCCAGGCCTACGATGATCTGCCAGAGATGCCTCTACCCCTGATCCGTCGTCAGACCCTTTCTCATCTGCTGTTGCTCGAGCGATCCGGCTCGGCCCGAAGAGTGGGTGAGGACGGCGACCAGTGGAGCACCCAATGAGCGATCCGACCGAGAATGCCCGAGAGATCGAAGGCGTCCTGACCGCCGCGTTCACCCCGGAGGTCTTGCGGATCCAGGACGACAGCGCCCACCATGCGGGCCACGCCGGTAATGTGACCGGCGGCGGCCACTACACGGTGACCCTCGTTAGCACGTCGTTCGCCGGACTCACACGAGTCGAGCAGCATCGACGGGTCTACGAGTCGCTCGGTAGACGGATGGGGACGATGATTCATGCGCTGGCGCTGCGAACCATGACACCCGACGAGTGGTCCAGGCTGACCGACTAGCCCGGATCGCAGGCATCTCCGATCGTATCGTTGTCCGTGTCGACCTGCCCCGGGTTGAACGTCGCCGGACAGTTGTCGCACAGGTTCCCGATGAAGTCACCGTCGTCATCGGTCTGATCGAGGGACGCCACCGTCGAGCAGTTATCCTCCAGATCGAGGATCGTGTCGCTGTCGGTATCGTTATCCCCGAACGGACAGGCCCCGGACCACTGGGTTGGCGTTCCATCCGATCCCTGGCCGATCGCCGAATCGTCACAGCTGTTGCGAGCCCCGATCAGGTAGAACCACATCTCGCCGGGATCGGGAACTGTGTTGATAGTCGTAGAGTTCCTAACCACTTCCGAACGCCAGCAGATCATCTGAAACACGAACGGCCCGCTCCCCACTCGCAGGCTCGCATAGACGTTGCTGACGTGGCCCTGGAAGCTCTTCGTCCAGGTCAGCGTCTGGCCGATGTCGCCCCTCAGTCGTAGCGACGGACCGATCGGGAGCGGATCATTGGCGACACCGGCCGTGAACGAGGCGCAGTCGTCAAGATCGATCACGCCATCGTTGTCATCGTCGGGATCGCAGATGTCTCCCTGACCGTCGGACTCGTTGTCTTCCTGGCCTGCATTCGCCATGAGCGGACAGTTATCGTCGGGACAGCTGTTGGCCGGGAACGCCGGGTTGCCGAATCCGTCACCATCGGTGTCGGTGCAGCTGTCGCAGGCGTCGCCGTCGGCATCGCCGTCGGCGTTGCCCTGGCCGGTATTGGAGACGGTGGGGCAGTTGTCGACGTCGCCGCAGATTGTGTCGAAATCCTCGTCATTGTTGAAGTCGTTGGGACACGTGTCGCAGGCGTCGCCGAGAAGATCGCCGTCCAGGTCGGACTGACCGACATTGGAGACGGTGGGGCAGTTGTCGACGTCGCCACAGATCGTGTCGGAATCCTCGTCATTATTGAAGTCGTTGGGACACGTGTCACAGGCGTCGCCCAGGAGATCTCCGTCGTCGTCACGCTGGTTGTTGTTCGGCACGAATGGGCAGTTGTCCACATCGCCACAGAAATTGTCGCCGTCGATGTTGTTATCCGCATCGTTGGGGCACGAATCACATACATCGCCAAGCGTATCGAGGTCGGTGTCGAGCTGGTTGGTATTTGACGTGGTGGGACAGTTGTCCACATCGCCACAGACCGTGTCGGAATCCTCGTCGTCGTTAGCGTCGTTGGGGCAGACGTCACAGGCGTCGCCGTTGGCGTCGCCGTCGGCATTGCCCTGGCCGACGTTTGACACGGTGGGACAGTTGTCGACATCGCCACAGATCGTGTCGCTATCTTCGTCGTTGTTGATGTCGTTGGGGCAGGCGTCACAAGCATCGCCGAGTAGATCGCCGTCGAGATTCGCCTGGCCGATGTTGGAGACTGCCGGGCAGTTGTCGACGTCGCCGCAGATCGTGTCGCCGTCCTGATCGTTATCGCTGTCATTGGGGCAGGTATCGCATGCGTCGCCAAGCAGGTCGCCATCGGCGTTGGCCTGGCCAACGTTGGAGATGGTCGGACAGTTATCGACGTCACCGCAGATTGTGTCGGAATCCTCGTCATCGTTGGCATCGTTGGGACATATATCGCAGGCATCGCCGTTGGCGTCCCCGTCGGCATTTCCCTGGCCCATGTTGGAGACGGTCGGGCAGTTGTCGACGTCGCCGCAGATCGTGTCGGAGTCCTGGTCGTTGTCGCTATCGTTGGGACAGGTGTCACAGACATCACCCAGCAGGTCCCCGTCGAGATTCTCCTGACCGAGGTTTGCGACCGTTGGGCAGTTGTCGACATCGCCGCAGATCGTGTCGGAATCCTGATCGTTGTCGCTGTCGTTGGGGCAGCTGTCGCAGACGTCGCCGAGGAGGTCGCCATCCGCGTTGGCCTGGCCAACGTTTGAAATGGTTGGGCAGTTGTCGACGTCGCCGCAGATCGTGTCGCCGTCCTCGTCGTCGTTGGCATCGTTGGGGCAGATGTCGCACGCGTCGCCGTTGGCGTCCCCATCGGCGTTGCCCTGACCGACGTTGGAGACGGTGGGGCAGTTGTCGACATCGCCACAGATCGTGTCGGAATCCTCGTCATTGTTGAAGTCGTTGGGACACGTGTCGCAGGCGTCGCCGAGAAGATCGCCGTCCAGGTTGGACTGGCCGACGTTGGAGACGGTGGGGCAGTTGTCGACATCGCCACAGATCGTGTCACTGTCTTCATCGTTATTGAAATCGTTGGGACACGCGTCACAGGCGTCGCCGAGAAGATCGCCGTCGAGATTCGCCTGCCCGACGTTTGAAATGGTCGGGCAGTTGTCGACATCGCCACAGATCGTGTCGCCGTCCTCGTCGTCGTTGGCATCGTTGGGACAGATGTCACAGGCGTCGCCGTTGGCGTCCCCATCGGCGTTGCCCTGCCCGACATTGGAGACGGTGGGGCAGTTGTCGACATCGCCACAGATCGTGTCGGAATCCTCGTCATTATTGAAGTCGTTGGGGCACGCGTCACAGGCGTCGCCGAGAAGATCGCCGTCGAAATCCGCCTGGCCGATGTTGGAGACGGTGGGACAGTTGTCCACGTCGCCACAGATCGTGTCACTGTCCTCATCGTTATTGAAATCGTTGGGACACGTGTCACAGGCGTCGCCGAGAAGATCGCCGTCGAGATCCGTCTGCCCGATGTTGGAGACCGTCGGGCAATTATCGACGTCGCCACAGATCGTGTCGCCGTCCAGATCGTTGTCGGCGTCAGCGGGGCAGGCATCGCACGCGTCACCCAGCATGTCGCCGTCGGCATTACCCTGGCCGACGTTCGAAACGATCGGGCAGTTGTCGTCCGGGCAGCTGTTGACGGGGAACCCCGGATTGCCGAAGCCGTCCCCGTCGGTGTCGGTGCAAGTGTCACAGGCGTCGCCCGGTCCGTCACTGTCGGTGTCCAGCTGTGTCGGGTTGGAGGTGACCGGACAGTTGTCGACATCACCGCAGGCCCCATCGCCATCGATGTCATTATCCGGATCCAGGGCGCAAACATCGCAGGCATCACCCAGGAGATCCATGTCGCTATCGGTCTGCGGAACGTTGTTGATGTCCGGGCAGTTATCGGTGGGGCAGGTGTCCTGAGGGTAGCCCGGGTTTCCGAAGCCATCGCCGTCCGTATCCTTGCAGTCGTCGAACAGGTCGCAGAGAGCGTCGCCGTCGATATCGTCACCGGTGGCGCAGCTGCAGACCGAGCCCGAGGCCTGGAGCGCCGGATCGCGAGACTCGAGCTGACCGATTCCCGTCGTGTCGAAGCTTCCGGTACGGTTTGCGCAGTCGCCGGCGCGAACCAGATAGAAGAAGCCATCACCGGCTGCGGGGAGGGTGGCGTCATCTGCGTGGAGATCGGCATCGTCGTTCTCGATGCAGGTCAGCGGCGTGCCGCTCAGCCCGAGGGTCTGCAGGTCCAGCAACCCGCCACGGATCGTGTCGTAGGCCTGACCGGCGGCGTAGCCGTTCCAGATCAGGCGGGTCGATGACTCGAATGCAGCGCCATCGACCAGGGACGGGTCATTCTCGTAGACACAGACCTGGTCGATCTTGATCTCGGCGTCGACGCCGTAGATGTTGCCCGCATCGAGGGCCACCGTGTAAATCCCGGGGTTGGTGTAGGAGTGCGTCGGGTTCTGAGCCACGCTGTCCGGCTGGCCGTCGTTCTCGAAGTCCCAGGCCCAACTCGTCGGCGTGTTGGTCGAGAGGTCGAAGAAGTCGATGCTCAACGGCATCAATCCTAGTACCGCCGACGTCGAGAACTCCGCGTCGGGCATCAACGGATTGGGACCCTTGATCATGGTCCATGTATCGCGAACGGCTCCGAACCGATCGATGAACGTCGCGTCGAGTCGTTGGCCATTCACATCCAGCGCCACCGAACCGCGCTCGAGGAGCCCGAAGTAGTGGGCCGGGTAATCCAGGGTCCCGCCACCCAGTTGCCCCGAGCTTCCGGCCACGACGTAGACCGACCCGGCATGCGGGTCCGGACCGAGGAGCGTCTTGATATACGGGCCGTCGCCGGTAACCCGTCCATCGCCGCCGTTCAACTCCATCGTCTGGTCGTCGTAGGTCGTGGAGTCTCCGTAATGACCGTCGATGAGGTACGACCGTTCGTAAGAGTGGCTGTGTCCCGAAAGGACAAGATCGACGCCGTAGTCCTCGAGGATGGGCAGCGCGTTGGTCCGCATCTCGATTAGTGGCGTTTCGGTGTCGGAATCGTGAGAGCCCTTGCTGTACGGCGGGTGATGCCAGAACGCGACGACCCAGTCCTGACTGGTGTCGGCGATGTCGTCCTCGAGCCAGGTCATCATCGTGCCCGTGCCGGACCGGTCGGTGCCCGACGAGTCCAGCACGATGAAGTGGATATTCCCGTAATCGAATGAGTAATACGCCTCGGTACCCGACACCAGGCCGCCGGCCTCGGCGTTTGACGGTAAGGAAAAGATGTCGAAGTAGGCGCCGGTCTCCAACCCTCGATTCACGATGTCATGATTGCCGATCGTCGACCACGAGCTGACCTGACGAAGGATCGTCGGGTACATGTCGAAGAACGCCGCCTGGTATTCCTGGTCGGTTCCAGACGGATACGCGTTGTCCCCCAGCAGCAGCCAGAAATCCGTTCGAGTTCCGGCGGTAAACGCCAGGTACGCATCGCGGACATCCTGAGCAGCGAGATTGGCCGTCCCGGAGTCGCCGGTGACCCAGATGCGCATCGGTTTCGCGACGCCGACCAGGGGTGCCGTGAAGAAATGATGATCCGCGTCGTCACCGGCGAGGATCGTCGATGAGTCGCCGACGGCGTAGAAATACTGGGTGTCCGCAAGAAGCCCCGTCAGTTCGACGTCGTGGTCCGGCTTGAGGATGGGGTCCATCTCTGGAGTGAGCAGGTTGCCGGGGGCATCTCCGTAGAGCACACGGGACGTCACCGGAATGTTGGTTCGCCATCGAATGCGAACGCTGTCGGGTGTCGCCATCTGCAGGTACGGTCCACGGGTCACGGTGGCGACCCGATTCAGAACGAGTTGCGGGGCAATCACGAAGTCACTGGAGCCAGTTCCGTGGTTCCACAGGCCGATTGCCAGAACGTTTTCGCCATCGACCACGTGGGGGAGCGCCATCGACGTGATGTCGAACAGCTCGTACACGGGGGCCGCTGCATTGCTGGATTCGTGCCCCGCCGTCGCCGATGTGTTCCAGAGTGGTGGCCCGGGCGGCATATTCGGAGAGCGATAGACCTCTTGTCCGTTCATCCAGACGATGACCGCGTCGTCGTAGTCGAGGCCGAGAATCATGTTGAAGATCGATGTCTTGTCGGCCACGTTGAAGGTGGTTCGAGTGTAGGCCGACCGGCTGGTCGAAGGGATCATCGACTGGATCAGATTCTCGGCGCCGCTGCCGGTCTCATAGCCGACACCGAAGTTGCCGGGATCCCACAGGGCATCGTCAAACCCAGGCGCGATCCAGGTCAGCCCCAGGGCCGGGTCCGTGTCGTTGGCCTTGTACAGCGTCGGGCCACCGAAGTCGACGACGATCGTCTCGGCAAACGCGACGCCGACCCCTAGAACAAGGAGCAAGCCAATCATCAGCCGTCTGTACACGCGTGCGCCCATTCTCTATCCGTCACTTCCCAGCTGTTCCAGCGCGCTTCGAACATGTTCTTCCAGTCGTTCCGTCGCGGTGTTTCTGCGTCGGTTCTCGGAGAGTCGGCCGATCGCACTCAGCGCGGCCTGGTAGGCCTGTCTGGCCTCCGTCGGTCGATTGGCGTCGGTCAGGATGTCGCCACGTTCGCTGAGCCAGCGTTCCTTACGGGCGGCAGAGTCGGCGATTCGATCGAGGCGTGCAAGTGCTGCATCGGTGCGACCCATCTCCAACTCGATCTCGATCGCCAGCCGTAGCAACGTGACAGGGGCCCCAAGTCGTTTGACGCCATCTTCCAGACCCCGAATCGCCTCATCGTAGTGCTGTGCGCCGGCCGATCGCAGAGCTCTGGCTCGTTCCAGGTAGTCATCCGGTCGTGGCCGTCCTTCAACGACCCCGTCGATAGCCAGCGTGTAGGCGTCGGCCGCCGCTCGATAGCGACCGAGTTCCGCCAGCGCTTGTCCGCGGATCACGTGGCCGGAGAGAGAATTCGATTCGTGGCGGAGGTAGAGATTCACATGTCGGAGTGCCTTCTTCGGCTCGCCTCGATCCAGTTGCAGGCGTGCGATATGGAAATGCGCGATGCGACGATCCTGCTGAAGACGCGCGGCACGATCGAAATCCTTCTGTGCGAGATTCCACTCACGGTGGATGCGATGCAACTCGCCCCGTTTGATGTAGAGCGACGCGTCCCTGGGGGCGGCTTCGAGTCGAGCCGTTACATCGACGATCTGTTGGTCGATTCCCGGATGTGCGAGAAGCGCCGCGGATGCCAGCAGCATCCCGGTGATCAAAGCAATTCGGATTGCAATTATAATACTTATAATGGGGGTCCCCGCGCGCATCCTTACTATGTACGAAGAAAGACGGAGCGCACCACCCCCCAAATTGCGGAACCGTCCAATCTGTATATCCGTTGAATTTCCGCGATAAAGATCCGTCAGTCAGTTTGAGTCACACACATCGCCCTTCCCGTCGCCGTCGGAATCGGCCTGATCGGGGTTGGGGTCGTTGCGACAGTTGTCACAGGGATTGCCGACGCCGTCGCCGTCGTTGTCGGTCTGCAGCGTGTTGTTCACGAGCGGGCAGTTGTCACAGACGTCTCCGATCCCGTCCAGATCGACGTCGGCCTGGTTGGTATTGGCCACCGCAGGACAATTGTCCAATCCGTCGGCGATTCCGTCGCCATCCACGTCGTTCATCGCCTGACAGGCGTCGCCGATACCGTTGCTGTCGGCATCCTCCTGTCCCGGGTTGAAGGTGTCGGGGCAGTTATCGACGTCGCCGCAGACACCGTCGCCGTCGATGTCGTCCAGCGGATCGGCGGGGCAGAGATCGCAGGCATCACCGATACCGTCGAGGTCGGAGTCGGTCTGGGGAGGGTTGAACACCGCGGGACAGTTATCCATGAAATCCAGCACGCCGTCGCCATCGGCGTCGGGATTTTCGCAGGCGTCACCGACGCCATCGGTGTCCGCGTCCTCCTGACCCGGATTGGCGACGTTGGGGCAGTTGTCGACATCGCCACAGACTCCGTCGCCATCCACGTCGTTGTCGGGATCGGCCGGGCACGCGTCACAAGCGTCGCCGACACCATCGGCATCGGCGTCGGCCTGGGTCGGGTTGGAGACCGTCTGGCAGTTGTCGACGTCACCGCAGAACCCGTCGGCGTCCGCGTCGTCATTGGGGTCCGCCGGACATACATCGCACGAATCGCCGGCACCGTCGGCGTCAAGGTCCTTCTGACCCGGGTTGGCGACGGTGGGACAGTTGTCGTCCCCCTGGCAGAGTCCGTCGCCATCGACGTCGTTGACCGGGTCACCAGGGCACAGGTCGCAAGCATCGCCCAGGTTGTCGACGTCCTCGTCCTCCTGGCCCGGGTTGGCGATCAGGGGACAGTTGTCGTCTGCGCTGCACAGACCATCGCCGTCCGGGTCACCGGGGTTGTCCAGGGGGCATACGTCGCAGGCATCACCGTTTCCGTCGAAATCGGTGTCATCCTGAGTGTCGTTGAAGACGAACGTGCAGTTATCGTCGACGTCCGGGACCGTATCCCCGTCGGCGTCGGTCGCGCTACAACCGTTCCCGTAGCCGTCGTCGTCGGAGTCGATCTGTTGCGGGTTGGCGACCCACTGACAGTTGTCGCAGGCATTTCCGACGAAGTCACCATCGGAGTCGGCCTGAGCGGCGTTGGCGATCAACGAGCAGTTGTCTTCCGCATCGATCACCGCGTCGGCATCGAAGTCGCCGGAGACGGCGAAGCACCCGCCGGGATCGGCGCGCGGCGTGCCCAAGCCATCAACACCGAGCCCACCGTCGCCACAGACGTTGTGACCGTTAACGAGATAGAGGTAGACGTCCCCCGCCGGTGGCGTGTCGTTATCGACGAGGTCGATCTGCGGAATATCGGGTGCGAGGCAGTCGAAAAAGCCGACCGCGCCACCGGCCGACCGGGTCGCCCGAAACACGTTGCTGGTGTGGCCCTGGACCGCTCGGGTCCAGATCAACCTCAGAGCCGGGCCCTGCCGATCTTGCGTCACGTAGGGAATGTCACCAGGAAGCGTCGAGACGCCGGCGATCAGCGGCGCACAGTCGATGTTGTCGCGGACGCCATCGTTGTCGTCGTCCCGGTCGCAGACATCGCCCTTCCCATCGCCGTCGTTGTCTTCCTGTAAAGGGTTCGCGTTCAGGTCGCAGTTGTCGACGCTCGCACAGAGTCCGTCCCCATCCACGTCGTTACCGACATCGGTCGGACAGGGATCGCATGCATCTCCGACACCGTCCGCATCCTGGTCGGCCTGCGATCCATTGGCGACGTCCGGGCAGTTGTCGGATTCCGCGCAGATGCCGTCGAGATCGGGATCGAAACAGCCCGAACCCTTCAACATGCCGAAGGTATCGCTGACAGCGCCGGCGGAATTGAGGAAGCTCAAGTCGAGGCGGTTGTTGTTGATCTCGATCACCAACGATCCCAACTCGTTCAGGGACTCGAGCATCGCGGGATGGTCTAGCGCGCCACCGGTGATCTTCCCCGAACTACCGGCAACGACGTGGACCGTGCCGGAGTGGGCCAGTGGGCCGACGGCATTCTTGACGTACTCGCCGTCACCCATCGGGTCGCCGTCGCCCGACTCGACCTTCATGGACTCCATGAATGTCGTCGAGTCACCGTAGTGGCCGTCGATCAGGTAGCTGCGTTCGTAGGAGTGGCTGTGGCCGGTGAGCGTCAGATCGACCCCGTAGGCGTCGAGAATCGGCACGCCCCACTGACGCATCTCGATCATCGTGAGTTCCGTGTCCGAGTCGTGGGATCCCTTGCTGTACGGGGGATGGTGCCAGAACGCGATGATCCAGTCCTGGTCCGTCGACGCCAGGTCGGCGTCCAGCCAGGTCATCATCGGCGACGTGGGGATTCGCGGATTGCCGGATGAGTCGAGGACGACGATGTGGACGTTGGCGTAGTCGAACGAGTAATAAGACTCGGTGCCTGAACTCACGCCGCCCAGCTCCGCCATCGTCGGGAACTCGAAGATCTCGAAATAGGGGCCGTCCTGCATGACGCTGTTGGAGCTGGCGGCATCGTGATTGCCGATCGCCGACCAGACCGGCGTCGAGACGAAATAATCGTCGTACATGTCGAAGAGCTTGGTCTGATATTCGGGGTCGGTTCCGTTCGGGTATGCATTGTCACCCAGCAGGAAGATCAAATCGGTGCTCGCACCTGATGTAAACGTCGTGTACGCGTCCTTGACCGCCGTGGCGTTGGCGTCGCCGGTACCCGAGTCGCCGAGGACCCAAATGCGGAGTGGGATGGCGGCCCGATTCGCCGGCGCCGTGCGAAACACATGGTCGCTGTCGTTGCCGACGAGCTGTTGCGTCACGGTGCCGACGGCGTAGTAGTAAGTCTGGTCGCCGCCCAGGCCGTTTAGCTGGATCGAATGATCGACAGTCGTCGAGAAGTTCAAGACGCTGGAACTGAGGTTGCCCGGGAACGTCCCGAAATCGACGCCACTGGTGGTTGCCACGCTGGTGCGCCACTGAATCGTGATCGAATCGTCGCCCACCATCTGTAAATACGGACCTCGAACCACCGTGGCCGGAACGTTGGCGCGGAGACGCGGAACGAGAACCAGATCCGAGGACGCCCCGGACGTGTTCCAGACACCCACGGAGAGAGTATTGGCTCCGTTCTGGAGGACCGGACCCCCCGTTGTGGTGACGTCGGTCTCCTCGAACGACGGTGTGGCGCCGTTACTGGATTCGTGGGTCGACGGCGCGGCGTTCCAGGGAGGAGGGCCCGACGGCATGTTGGGGGAGCGGTAGACCTCCACGCCATTGATCCACGCGACGACGCCATCGTCGTAGTCGACACCGAAAACAAGATTCTGGATCGCCGAGGTGTCGGCGAGGTTGAACGTCGTTCGCGTGTACGTCGACCACGACCCGACGGGCACGGGCGTGGTGATCAGAGCCTCGGCCCCGGTGCTGGATTCATACCCGACGCCCAACGCGCCCACCGTCCAGCCGCTGTCATCGAACGCGAATTGTGTCCACGCCTGGCCCAGGCCGGGGTCGGTCACGTTGGACAGGTAGCGGGTGGTCGTGCCCTCGTCGACGAGCGTGATCTCCTGGGCGGAGGCCGACCCCAGGATCGCCAGGGCGAACAACGCCATCAAGATCGAAAGACGCGCCGTTCCGGGCGCGCACGATAAGGACATGAGAATCTCCGCGTCCGTTTTATATACCCGCCGATGACGGCCGCGCCGCGACTTTTTTGCGTAGGCGGAGGCCAGAAAAGGCAAAATACCTCCAGGCTCCCCTTGGGTCGGGTGCCGCCGGGGCGGGCCTCGGATAGAATCCCGGTCTTGCCTCAGGAGAGATTGCGATGAAGTTTCAAGCGTGGTGGTTGGTCGGAGTCCTGCTAATTCTTTTTATGCCAGCGGGTTACGGCTCTGACGAGCCCGCCGGTGACCCGGCGGCCGAGGGCCGCTTCCTGGACCGCGTCCGCCAACTCACTTTCGAAGGACGACGGGCCGGCGAAGGCTACTTCTCGGCCGATGGATCCCGGCTGGTGTTCCAGAGCGAGAGGGAGACGGAAAACCCCTTCTACCAGATTTACGAGATGGACCTGACCGATGGCGAGACCCGCAGGGTGTCGAACGGAGTCGGGAAGACGACCTGCGCGTATTACATGGGGAGCGGCGAGGAGATCCTCTATTCCTCCACGCACCACGACCCCCGAAGCTCCGCGCAGCAGAAAGAGGAGTTCGAACTTCGCGAGTCGGGAGAGGAGCGTCGCTACGCCTGGGACTACGACCCGGAGATGGAGATCTACGTCACCGCCTCCGAGGGTGAATCGCGTCGACTCACCCGGACACGTGGCTACGATGCCGAGGGCAGCGTAAGCCCGAATGGTCGTTGGATCGTCTTTGCGTCGAATCGTCACGCCTACGGGGCCGCCGAGAAAGAAGCGGAAGTGCAGCGCCAACTCGAAGTCGACCCGGCGTTCTACAACGAGATCTATCGGATGCGATCGGACGGCCAATCCGTCCAACGACTCACCGATGTCGACGGCTACGACGGAGGGCCTTTCTTCACCCAGGATGGCAAGTCGATCGTCTGGCGCCGGTTTTCTCCTGACGGCCTCGTGGCGGACATCTGGATGATGGATGCCGACGGTGGCAATCCTCGACAGCTCACCGAGTTCGAATCGATGAGTTGGGCGCCGTACCCCCATCCGTCGGGCGCCTACGTCATTTTCACCTCCAACAAGCATGGCTTCGGCAATTTCGAACTGTTTATCGTCGACGTCGACGGACTAAAGCAGCCGGTACGCGTGACCCAGACCGATGGGTTCGACGGTCTTCCCGTTCCGTCGCCGGATGGTCGGACGCTGATCTGGACCTCGTCACGTAAGAGTGGGGGGAGGGATGGCGCCCAGTTGTTCATCGCCGACTGGAATCACGAACACGCGCTCGAGAAGCTACGAGTGGCACCAGACAGAGGGAACCCATGAGAAGAGCCGGATTACGATTGCGACGCACGCTGTTGATCGGAGCGCTGTTGCTGGCAGGGGGCGTGGCCCTGGGTGCCAGCGTCCGAGAGCACGTCGAAACCCTCGCCGGCGACGCCATGCAGGGAAGGCTGACTGGCAGCGACGGAGAACAGCAGGCGGCCGACTACATCGCCCAACAGCTAAAGAGCCTCGGCGCGCACCCGCTGCCGGGGCAGGACTCGTTCCAGATTCCGTTCGAGTTCACGGCCGGAATGAACGACGGTGGCTCCAGCGTCGCCGTCGCCAGCGGTGACGAGGTCTATCGAGAATTCCGTGGGACTGAGACGGTACAGGCCCTCTCGTTCTCCGACAATGAAACCGTCACCGGTCCCGTCGTCTTCGCCGGCTACGGCCTTGCGCTACCGGAGGGTGGTGACGTCGAGTACAACAGTTTCGTCGGTCTCGACGTCAAGGATAAGATCGTCCTTGTCCTTCGGTATGTACCGGAAGATGTCGACGCGGATATGCGTGCCACGCTGTCGCGCTACTCCGGCCTGCGCTACAAGGCCCTTCACGCCAGGGAACTGGGAGCGCGTGCGGTCCTGTTCGCCATCGGGCCACGATCCCCGAATGCCGGCGAGACGATTCCGGTGAGCTTCGATACCGCGTTGTCGGGCTCAGGAATCGTGGCGGCCAGCGTGTCGGCCGATGTCGTCGCGGCGTTGTTTTCGGGCGTCGAGGGGAAGGGTCTGGAGGAAGTTCAGGCGTCGCTCGATACCGGCAATCCCCACGTGAGTGGATTCGATCTACCGGGGGTCGAGGCGACCATCGAGACCCACGTCGTCCGCGAGAGGAAGGTGGGTCGCAACGTCGTCGGTTATTTCCCGGCACACTTAGCCGAGGGCTCGAAGGCTCCGGCCGAGGAGCGGGGGTGGGTCCTCGTCGGCGCCCATTACGACCATCTTGGGGATGGCAAGAATGGCAACTCACTGGCCAGCGGTGACGAAGTCGGAGCGGTCCACAACGGCGCGGATGACAACGCGTCCGGCGTGGCGGCGGTTCTCGATGTCGCGCGCCGACTCGCAAAGAAACCCGTCCAGCGGCGAGTCGCGTTCGCATTCTGGTCCGGTGAAGAGTTGGGCCTGCTGGGTTCGACGAATTTCGTCAACGGTAACGGGCTCGATCCCGAGGCCATTACGGCCTACGCCAACTTCGATATGGTCGGGCGGATGCGGGAGAATCGTCTAACCCTGCAGTCCGTGGGTTCTAGTTCGATCTGGCCGAAGATCGTCGAACAGAGCAACGTTCCGGTGGGCTTCGATATCAACACGCAGAGCGATCCCTACCTGCCGACGGATGCGTCCGTTCTCTATCAGGCCGGCGTCCCGACATTGAATTTCTTCACCGGAAGCCACGAGGACTACCATCGACCAAGCGACGATGCGGCAACGATCAATTACGCGGACCTGTCGCGAGTCGCACAGTTCGCCTCCATCGTCACCCGTAAGCTTGCCGCGCTCGAGAGTGAACCGGAGTGGCTCAAGGTCGATCCTCCGATTAGCCGCGGTGGGAGCCGAGATACCGTCCGCGCATTCACCGGGACGATCCCGGACTACACGACCGAGGTCGAGGGTCTCAAGCTGAGTGGCGTGGTCGGTGGCGGGCCTGCGGAACTGGCCGGGATGCGGGCCGGAGACGTGATCGTCGAGTTCGCCGGGCAGAAGATCGCCAACATCTACGACTACACCTACGCGCTGGATGCGGCGAAGATCGATGTCCCGGTGACTGTTGTCGTGGTACGAAACGGCGAACGTGTCACTTTCGAGCTGACGCCAACCGCAAGGGAATAAACGATTTGCGCTGGGGCTGGTCAAGGCGTCGTGAGGTCGATAGAATTGCGGCATGCTAAAAGAAACGACGACCCTCGAATTCGGCGAGAAGAACCTCGTTGACGCCTCTCTCTCCGAGACCGCTCATAAGATGGCCGGTTCGGAGATCCTCAAGATCGCTTCGGATATTCGCGGCATGGTGGCCGCGGGTGCCGAGATTTGCAATTTGACCGTCGGGGACTTCGACTCACGCTATTTTCCGATTCCTTCGGGCTTCGCGGATCGAATCCGGCAGGCGGTCTCCGACGGACAGACGAACTACCCACCCTCCGACGGGGTCCTGGCGCTGCGGGAGGCCGTTGCCGCTTACGTAGCCCGGAGCTGGGGAGTCGCGTATCCGGTCGAATCGGTCCTGATCGCAAGTGGGGCCCGACCGATCCTGTACGGGGCCTATCGCTGCGTGACGAACCCCGGAGATCGCGTCGTCTACCCGGTGCCCTCGTGGAACAACAATCACTACAGTGTGATCTGCAATACCGAGAGCGTCGTCGTCAAGACGCGCCCCGAAGACGGCTTCATGCCGACGCTCGAGCAGCTGGCGCCGCACCTGTCCGACGCACGGATGCTCTGCCTCAACAGTCCATTGAATCCGACGGGAACCGTCATCGACGAGGCCCATCTTCGAGACATCACAGGGGCCGTCGTCGAGGAGAACCGACGTCGCACGAAGACCGGAAAGCCCGCGCTGTTCCTCCTCCACGACCAGATCTACGCGTCTCTGGTCTTTGGTGCCTCACGACACTACATGCCCGTGGAATTGGTGCCCGAGGCGGCCCCATGGGTGATCAGCGTGGATGGCGTCTCGAAGGGATTCGCCGCGACCGGCCTGAGAGTCGGCTGGTTGCTGGCCGCGCCCGAGTTGACGCATCGGATGAAGGCCCTGATCGGTCACGTCGGAGCCTGGGCTCCTAAGCCCGAACAGGTGGCCCTTGCGGCATTCCTGAATGCCGACGACGAGGTCCGTACATTCCAGAAAGAGATGGCAGAGCGGGTTCGACAGCGTCTCAGTGCCCTGTATACCGGATTCAAATCCATGCACAGGGACGGGTATCCGGTCGACTGCATCGCGCCCCAGGGCGCCATCTACCTGTCGTTGCAGCTCAACCTCGTCGGTCGGTCCGCCGCCGGACGCTCCCTGACTGACAACGATGCGATTCGAAAGCTGTTGCTGGACGAGGCCGGGCTGGCCGTCGTTCCATTCCAGGCCTTCGGCTACGAGGGCGATACCGGGTGGTTCCGGTTGTCGGTGGGGGCCGTTTCGATGGAAGAAATCGAATCGAGCTTCCCGCGGATCCGCAAGCTCCTCGATACGGTCGAGTAGCAAGAGAACCGGCGAGTCGTCACCGACTCGCTTTGGTATAGTGAGCTTCTGAAATGTCGGGAACAATTGGTAGCGGCGCGTGGACTTGAACCACGGACCTAGGGGTTATGAATCCCTCGCTCTACCTCTGAGCTACGCCGCCCCGATCTCACGCGGGCCGCTACTTTAGCCCCGTGACGATCTGAGCGCAAGGGAACGGGCAGCGTGCATAAAGTCGTCTGTTTCAAGTGCTCGGTCGAGTCCGAGGATGTCAATCTACACAAGTGTCCGGTCTGTTTTAGGCACTTCTGTGAAGAACACGAACATCGCATGAGCGGGCGACCGTTCTGCAGTACCGGATGTGCGGAGTATTTCTTCTTCGCAGAGCCGGACGACTGACCCGCGCGATGGCTGACTTCCCCACTCGACGGCCGCGCCGACTTCGACGAACCCCGTGGTTGCGGAGTCTGGTTCGCGAGACGCGACTCCATAACGACGATCTGGTCTACCCGCTCTTTGTTCGGCAGGGCCAGGGTGTTCGCGACGAGATCCCTTCCATGCCCGGTCAATTCCACTTCTCGGTCGACAGGCTGGTCGAAGAGGTAGGGGCGGCGATCGAAGAGGGGATTCGTTCGGTCCTGCTCTTCGGCCTCCCGGATCGTAAGGACGCCGAGGGTAGCGAAGCCTGGGACGACGAGGCGGCCGTTCAGCGTGCGGTCCGCGAGTTGAAGCGGTCGTACCCGGAGCTCGTCGTGATGACCGACGTCTGTCTCTGCGAGTACACGGATCACGGCCACTGTGGGGTGATCGAAGACGGGGTCGTCGCCAACGACCCGACGCTCCAGTTGCTGGCCCGGGTCGCAGTCTCCCACGCGGCCGCCGGCGCGGATGTCATTGCTCCATCGGACATGATGGATGGACGCGTTGGCGCGATTCGAGAGGCCCTCGACGAGGCGGCGTTTGCGGATCGAATCCTCCTTTCGTACGCGGCGAAGTACGCGTCGGCCTACTACGGCCCGTTTCGCGAGGCTGCCGATTCTGCGCCGCAGTTCGGCGATCGACTCTCCTACCAGATGGACCCGGCGAACGGGGACGAGGCCCTCGGGGAAGTGGGGCTGGATCTGGACGAGGGGGCCGATATCGTGATGGTCAAGCCGGCGCTGGCGTACCTGGATGTGATTCAGAGCGTGAAGCAGACCTTCGGTGTTCCCGTCGCGGCATATAACGTCAGTGGCGAGTACGCGATGGTCGCTGCCGCGGCCAACGCCGGCTGGATCGACCGTGACCGTGTCGTGATGGAAACGCTGACATCGATTCGCAGAGCCGGGGCCGACCTGATCTTGACGTACCACGCGCGGGAGGCCGCGCGGCAACTAAACCGAGGCTAGGACACCATGCCTCGCAAAGATCTGGGCTCTCCCGGCCTATTCAAGGAATTCGAGGGATCGTTACAGCCATCGATCCAGGCGCGTCTCCGGGCGATGGCCCGTCAGCCGGTTCGTGCGGCAACCACCCACGGTCAGGTGAAGATCGAGCAGGACATCGAGACGATGGAGAAGCTGCGACGATGGGCGGAGGATCTTGCCACCCACTTCTCGCTGCGCTACAGCGCGATCGAGAAGGAACGGGACGATGCTCACGGCCACTACGGGATTTGTTACGCCGACGGCGTCATCCGCATTCGGTTGCGTCATGCACGTACGGGAAGGCTCCTCAAGGAGTCCAGCCTGGCCGATACGTTGTGCCACGAATTGGCGCATCTCCGGCATTTCGACCACTCGATTCGGTTCCGTCGTTTCTATCGTAGGATCCTCGATCGGGCGCGATTGCTGGGGTACTACCGACCGGGCCCGAACCGGCGACCGACGCCGATGCATCAGGGACTGTTGTTCGAATAGACGCGGGGGTTTTGATACGCATGAGCAGACTGTTCGATGAGGCCCAGCGATATATCGCGGGTGGTGTGAATAGCCCGGTCCGGGCTTTCAAGGGTGTGGGTGGAACACCGCTGTTCCTCGAGCGGGGCGAGGGTTGTCGCGTTCAGGACAGCGACGGCCGCTGGTACATCGACTACGTCGGGTCCTGGGGGCCCCTGATTGCAGGTCACGCGCACCCCGCGGTGGTCGAGGCGATTCAGGATCAGGCCCGTCGGGGAACCTCGTTCGGCGCTCCGTGCGAGCTCGAGACCCGATTGGCGGCGGCCGTCTGCGAGCGGGTGCCCGCGTGCGAGCGTCTTCGCTGCGTCTCAACCGGTACCGAGGCGACGATGTCCGCCATCCGGCTGGCACGAGGCGTGACCGGTCGCGAACGGATCGTCAAGGTCGAGGGTTGCTATCACGGCCATTTCGACTCGCTTCTTGTCGAGGCGGGTTCCGGTGTGCTGACGCTGGGGATACCGGGTAGCCCCGGTGTCCCGAAGGCACTTGCGGAGCTGACCCACGTCGTTCCGTTCAATGACGTGCCCTCCGTTGAAGAACTGTTCTCTCGCCATGGCGAAGAAATCGCCTGCATGATCGTTGAGCCGGTGGCAGGAAACATGGGCGTCATCCCACCGAGTGAGGGGTACCTGGAAGCGTTGCGACGCGTTACAGCCGATCACGGGGCTCTGCTGATCCTGGATGAGGTGATGACGGGGTTCCGGGTGGACCGCGGAGGCGCCCAGAACCGATTCGGCGTCCAGCCGGACCTCAGTTGTTTCGGGAAGGTTATCGGTGGCGGCTTGCCGGTAGCTGCCTATGGTGGACGAGCCGATCTCATGGAGCAGGTTGCGCCCAACGGTCCGGTCTATCAGGCGGGAACGCTATCGGGGAACCCGTTGGCCATGCGCGCAGGTCTCGCGACGCTGGCGTTGCTCGATGAGGACGGTGCTTACGACAGGCTGGAGCGAACGGCGGATCGACTGCATCGGGGCTGGAACGAGGCGGCCGAGCGCCACGGGGTTCCGCTCCGGATCAACCGGGTCGGTTCGATGCTGACGGGCTTTTTTACGAACGATGCGGTTAGCAATTTCAGTCACGCCGTGGCAGCCGACACGGCTCGATACGCCAGGTTCTTTCACGGCATGCTTCAGCGTGGCGTCTACCTTGCCCCGTCGGCGTTCGAGGCGGCGTTCATCTCACTCGCCCACGACGAGGGGCAGATCGATCAGACGATCGAGGCCATGGGCAGCGCCATGGGCGATTTCGACACGGAGAAAGACGGATGAAACTTCATTTCCACGGCCATGCCTGCTGGGAGGTCGAGACGAGCGGTCATCGGGTCCTCATCGATCCGTTTCTCCGTGAAAATCCTCTGGCGAAGATTGGTCCGGAACACTTCGAGACGCTCGACGCGGTGCTCGTGACCCATGGTCACTTCGATCACCTCGCGGATGTGGCGGAGATCGCTCGCCGCTGCGATGCCCTGGTTGTATCCAATTTCGAGATCGCCGACTATTTTTCCCGGCAGGAATGTCGCACGCACCCGATGCACATCGGTGGCGGTCGGGAGTTTCCTTTCGGTCATGTCAAGTGGACGATCGCCCACCATGGATCCACCGGCCCGAACGGGGAGGCACTGGGCAACCCGATGGGTGTGGTGTTGTCCGCCGGCGACAAGAAGATCTATCACGCAGGGGACACCGGGCTGTTTCTGGACATGAAGTTGATCGGCGAGGTCTGCGGTCCCCTGGACGTGGCGATCCTGCCGATCGGTGACAACTTCACGATGGGGATCGACGATGCTGTGAGGGCCGCCGAGTTCCTCGATCCGGCGTTGACGCTACCGATGCACTTCGACACCTTCCCGCCCATCGAGGTGGATGCGAACTCGTGGCTTTCGAAGATGTCTGCCGGAGGACGAGACGCGAAGATCTTGAATCCGGGCGAGTCGATCGACCTCTAGTTACTTGGCCCGTTCCGAGTAGGATCCGTCGATCGTGCTCACGCGGATCAACTCGCCTTGCTCGATGAACGACGGCACCTGGATGGTGACGCCGGTCTCCAGCTTGGCGGGTTTACGTTGCGCCTGAGCCGTGGCGTCCTTGATGCCCGGGTCCGTCTCGACGACCTTGAGGTCGACCGTCGCCGGAAGTTGGATTCCAAGCGGCTTACCCTCGAACCACTCCGTATCGACCATGGTGTCGGGCAAGAGATAGTTGACCGAGTCTCCGAGAGCATCAGCCATGATCGCTGTCTGTTCGTACGTCTCGGTATCCATGAAGTGATAGGCGTCGCCGTCGGCGTACAGGAATTGCATCTTCTTTGGTTCCAGGGCTACACGTTCGACATCTTCGCTGGAACGAAACCGCATGTCCTTCTGCGTCCCCTCGATGATGTTGCGGAGTTTGACCTGGATGTGGGCCCGTCCCTTGCCGGGGGTTACATGGTCCATGACCAGGACTCGGTAGAGTTGGCCGTCGATGCGGACCAGGTGGCCCTTTCGGATAAGTGTCGCCTTCATGGCTCGATGCTCTCCTGAACTATGGGCTTTCGCGTACGGAGTTAACTCTCGACACGTAGTTTCGTGTAGGCGGGCAAGATCTTCTTTTGCCCATGATCAGAAAAATGAATGGTCAGCTTGAGGTGCTTTTCCTTCCCTTCTCGGTTGACGATCTGTCCCACCCCAAAGCGCGGATGGATCACCCGAGAGCCGACAGAATAGCCATCTTCGGCGTCGGATGCACGCGACGGGCCGGCTACCACGGGAGGCGGGGCGGTGGATCGACGATTCGCCGCCCGGGCGGCGGACGAACCACCGCCGGAGGACCCTGAGTCGCCCAGCGGCGTCTGGTCGAAGAACCCCGGAACCCGGACCGGTGAGACGTCCTGGATCAGGTCGGTCGGGATCTCCGAGAGAAAGCGAGACGGGGGGTGGGGGATCAGGGCTCCCTGGACACGACGCACCGCCGCATGAGAAACGAACAGTCGTTTCATCGCCCGCGTCATGGCGACGTAGCAGAGACGACGCTCTTCCTCGATGTCCTCATCGGAGCCGCTGGCCATGGCATGGGGAAACAACTCTTCCTCAAGGCCCAGTAGGAACACCGCGGGAAACTCGAGTCCTTTGGCGCAGTGGATCGTCATCAACGTGACGCCGGGGCGCTCGCCGACCTCGTCGGCCCCCGCGACCAGTGCCGATCGATCGAGGAAGCCCTGAAGGTCCCCTCCGCCCACCTCGTCGGCGTACTCTGCGGCCGCGCTGATCAACGACAGGACGTTTTCCATCCGATCGCCACCCTGCCCGGCAAATGCCTTCTCCAGATACTCCTCGTAGTCCAGATCCTCGACCAACCGCTCAAGTAGATCCGCGACCGGTTGGTCGTCGGCCACATGCATCCGTGTCGTCACGAAATCGAGGAACTCCTGCAGCCGGCCGGCCGCTCGCTGGGGCAGGAGGCCCTGTTGTAGGGCGTGACCTGCTGCCTCCATCAACGGGAGCCCCAGGCCTCGTGCGACGTCGTCGATTCGCGACAGGGTCGTCGCCCCGATCCCTCGGGTTGGCGTATTGACGACCCGACGAAAGGCGATGTCATCCGACGGGTTGGCCGCGAGTTTCAGGTAGGCCAGGAGATCCTTGATCTCCTTTCGTTCGTAGAACTGGACGGAGCCGACGATCTGATAGGGCACACGGTCCCGTCTTAACATCTCCTCGACCTGACGAGACTGTGCGTTCGTTCGGTAGAGAACCGCGATCTCTTCCAGGGGCATCGAATCGGCCAGCTGCTGGATGCGTTGACTGACCCATGCGGCTTCGAGTCGATCGTCGGAGGCACAAAACAACTCCACCGGATCGCCGCGATCGTTGTCGGTCCAGAGCGTCTTCCCCTTGCGAAAGACGTTCTTTGCGATCACCGCTGACGCCGCGCGAATGATCGTGTCGCTGGATCGGTAGTTCTGCTCCAGCCGGATGACCGTCGTATCCGGGTGATCCTGCTCGAACTCGAGGATGTTTCTCAGTTCCGCCCCGCGAAAGCGATAGATGCTCTGATCCTCGTCGCCGACGACGCAGATGTTGCCGTGCGCGGCCGTCAGAAAACGAACCAACAGGTATTGCGGTCGGTTCGTGTCCTGGTACTCGTCGACGAGCAGGTACTCGCAGCGAGACGCGTAGCGGGCGGCGACCTCTTCGTGCTCTCGAAAGAGTTCCAGAGTACGGACCAGCAGATCATCGAAGTCCACCGCGTTGGCGCGGCGTAGAGCCTGCTCGTAGAGGCCGTAGATGCGGGCGGCCTGGCGACCCTCGGGGCTATAGGACTGCTTCTCGAGTTCTGCCGGGGAGATCATCCCGTTCTTCGCTCGAGAGATCTTCGACAGGAACGATCTTGGGGGGCCCGCACTCCGATCCACGCCCTCGGCCTTGAGGATCCTCTTGACGAGCGCACGCTGGTCGTCACCGTCGTAGATGTTGAAGCCCTCGGCGAGCCCGATCCGAGTGCCGTCCTGTCGGAGGATGCGTAGGCACAGCGAGTGGAACGTCCCGATCCAGGCGTTGAACGGATGGCCCGCCAGCCTCCTCTGAACCCGCTCCCGCATCTCGGCGGCGGCCTTGTTGGTGAACGTCACCGCAAGAATACGGTCGGGCTGTACGTCCTCATGGAGGATCAGATTGGCGATTCGATGCGTGATGACCCGCGTCTTACCGGAGCCCGCGCCGGCGAGCACGAGTAGGGGACCGGAGACATGGGTGACCGCGATCCGTTGCGGCTCGTTGAGGGCCCGCAGAAGATCCCCCTGATCGTTACTGGACTGATTGGTCTGCAACACGCCTCCGCTGAGAGGAGACGCATTCTACCAGCAGAGGACGGTGGTCGTCGGCCGTTATTCGACGGTGACGGACTTCGCCAGGTTACGCGGTTGATCGACATCGCAACCGCGAAGCAGCGCGATGTGGTAAGCGAGTAACTGCAACGGAAGAACCATCAGGAGCGGCGACAGAAGTTCGTGGGTTCGCGGCATGACGATGACGGCATCGGCCTTGTCGCGAAGTGCGGCGTCTTCCTGATCGGTCACGGCGATCACGATTCCGGAGCGTGCTTTCACTTCTTCTATGTTGGAGAGCATCTTCTCGTAGACGGAGTCTCTCGGCGCCAACGCGACGACCGGTAGCTCCTCGTCGATCAGCGCAATCGGGCCATGCTTCATCTCGCCGGCGGGGTAGCCCTCGGCGTGGATGTACGAAATCTCTTTCAGTTTCAGCGCACCCTCGAGTGCGATGGGATAGTTCACCCCGCGCCCGAGGTAGAGGAAGTCGTTGTGGTGCTGGAACCGGCGGGCGAGTTCCTGGATCGGTCCGTCGTCGGCGAGATAGCGTTCCATCTGTGCGGGGACGTGATAGAGCTGCTCGACGATCTGCTTCATCTCCGCGTCTTCGATCTTCCCGCGGACTCGTCCGATATGGAGCGCAAGTAGCGTGATGGCGACAAGCTGGCTTGTGAACGCCTTCGTCGAGGCGACACCGATCTCCGGGCCCGCATGAGTGTAGACCGTGCCCGTGGCTTCACGGGTCAGCATCGAACCCTGGACGTTGCAGATCCCCACCGTCTCGGCACCCTTGGACTTCGCCTCACGGAGGGCGGCCAGCGTGTCGGCCGTCTCGCCCGATTGAGAGATGAAGATCGGTAGCACCGACGCGTCGATCAGCGGTTGGCGGTAACGGAACTCCGACGCGTAGTCGACCTCCACCGGAACGCCGGCGAGTCGTTCGATGAGGAATTTTCCGACCTGCCCCGCATGCCACGACGTTCCGCAGGCAACGATCGCCATCCGCTTCACGTCGCGCAGTTGGTCATCGCTGAGGCCGATCTCGTCTTCCAGCAGAACGCTGGAGGACTCCAGCGAAACCCGACCCAGGAGCGTGTCTCTCACGGCCCGTGCCTGCTCGTGGATCTCCTTCAGCATGAAGTGCTTGTAGCCGTCTTTCTCCGCCATGATCGGATCCCAGGGGACGCGGATCGCCTCCTTCTCGATGGCGTTGCCAGCCAGATCGATGAAGGAGGGACCGTCTGCATCCACGACCACGATCTCGCCGTCGTCCATGAAGACCACGTCCTTGGTGTGGGAGAGGATGGCGGGAATATCGGATGCAATGAAGGTCTCGCCCTCACCGAGGCCGACGACCAGTGGCGGACCCTGTCGCGCCGCGACCATCAGGTCGGGCTCGTCAGCGGAGACCGCGACCAGTGCGTAGATCCCCTCCAGGCGCGGGAGTACGAGACGGAGCGCCTCAACCAGCCCGGATGCGCCGTCCTTGATCGCCTGCTCGAGTGCGTGGGCCACGACCTCCGTGTCAGTCTGGGTGACGAAGGTGTGCCCCTGGTCTTCAAGTTCGTGCTTGAGATCGACGTAGTTCTCGATGATGCCGTTGTGAATGACGACCAACCGCTCACTGCAGTCGCGGTGGGGATGGGCGTTCTCTTCGGTGGGGCGGCCGTGGGTCGCCCAGCGGGTGTGACCGATACCGTACTTGCCGCGGATAGGCGCTTGCTGGAGAACTGTCTCCAGATCCCGCAGCTTACCGGGGGCCCGACGGAGCTCGAGGCCGCCCTCGGAGTCGATCACGGCGATGCCGGCAGAGTCGTACCCGCGATACTCCAATCGACGCAGTCCCTCGATCAGCACCTCGACCGGGTCTTGCGGGCCGATGTATCCGACGATGCCACACATGGAGGATCCCTTTCCGATTCTGCGGACGTGGTCTGGGGCGCGAGCCCCTCACGGACCATCAATATAGGTCGGTAGCCTTACAAAGACGAGAGCGGCCCTCAGCCCCTGCGGGAAGTCTTCTTTTTTCGGGCGGCGGCTTTCGCGCGCCGCTTCTTGGCCCAGTTCGGGATGTTGCGTTGCTTCCCACGTGAGACGGCCAGCGCATCGATCGGGACATCCTCGGTAATCGTGCTGCCCGCGCCGACGTAGGCCCCGTGTCCGATACTCAGGGGCGCCACCAACTGGCTGTCGCTTCCGATGAAGACGCCCCGGCCGAGCTCCGTCCGATGTTTGCGCACTCCATCGTAGTTGCAGAAGATCGTCCCGGCTCCGATGTTGCACCCCGGCCCTATCTCAGCATCTCCGAGGTAGGCCAGATGGCTCGCCTTGCTTCCCTTGCCAAGGTGGGTCTTCTTGAGTTCAACGAAGTTACCGACGCGAGAGTCTGCACCCAGGTGACTGTCCGGTCGCAGATGGGCGAAGGGACCGACTTGCGCCCCGCGGTCGATGCGACACTGTTGCACGACACAATGATCACGGATCTCCACGCTGTCACCGATCGTGGAGTCCACGATGCGGCAACCCGGTCGAATGACGACGTCTCGGCCGATCCGGCAGGCGCCCTCAACCATAACGTTCGGATAGAGAACGGTATCGGGGCCCACGTTGGCCCGGGGATCGACGAACGTGGTCGACGCGTCCAGGAACGTTATGCCTCGTGACTGTAGCTCCTGCGCCTTTCGCTTGTAGAGAGTCTGTCCGGACTCGGCCAGTTCAGCCCGCGTGTTGACGCCGAGAACCTCCGCCGCATCGTCGTGACGCACCGCGATGACGCGTTCGCCGGCCGAAAGCAACGCGTGCACGGCGTCGGTGATGTAGTACTCGCCCTGCTTGTTGTGGGGGCGAACTCGTGCGAGGGTTCGCAGGAGTTTGGCGGGGTTCGCCGCATAGATCCCCACATTGATCTCGCGGATCTTCCGCTCCGCCCGACTCGCATCCTTGTGCTCGACGATTCGCTGAAAGACGTCGTTCTCGTTGCGCACGATTCGTCCGTAGCCCGCGGCATCGGGGATCTCCGCGGAGAGGACGCTAAGCGCTGCGCGACTGCGACGGTGTTTGTCCAGGAACCTTCGGAGCGATGCCGTGCGAAGGGTCGGCAGGTCGCCGTTGACGACCAGAAGCGTGCCCGTCTGGCGGAGTTCCTTCTTTGCCTGCAAAACCGCGTGGCCGGTTCCGAGCTGCTCTCGTTGCATGGCAAAACGAGTGTCGTGTCCGGATAGCGCGTGTTTGACCTGATCCGCCTGGTAGCCGACAACCGTCACCGTCCGACCCGGTCGCAGACCGGAGGCGGCGTCCAGCACGTGAGAGACCATCGGTTGACCCGCAACCGGATGAAGCAGTTTGATGGTGCGTGAGCGTAAGCGGGTGCCCTTACCCGCGGCCAGCACGAGCACCGTGAGCGTCGGTCGACCTGCAGCCACGTCAGACTCCAGTAGGCGTGGGCTCGATGATGTCGATGAACGAGGGCTCCTCGCGGATTCGCTCAAAGTCGGGATCGTTGGTCGCCTGGAAGCGGATTGTCGGATCGATGGCGATCGCCTGTCGGAGATCCGCAATTGCGGCATCCGCACGAGCCTGAAGCGCCCAGGCGGACGACCGAGCAAAGAGAAGACGGGCCGATCCGGGCTCGGTCTGCAACGCTCGATCCAGTAACGGGATGGCCTTGTCGGCGTCGCCCGCGTTCATCATGAGGACCGCGCTTTTGTACAGGTCTTCATTGCTGTTGGGTGCAGCCGGCTCGGGAGCCTGACGACGTTCGCAAACGGAGATGTAGGTGCGGCATCGGTCGATGAGAACCGTTTCCAGAGGATTCTCCGCAATAATCCGTATGAAGTTTGCGTGGGCAGTGGTGATGTCACCCTTCTGGAGCTGATCCAGGGCGGCCGTGAACTCGGCAATCGCTTTCTGGTAAATCTTGTCGTTTTCGGTGTTCGATGGCATGACTCTCGATTCCTCCGGCTGGTGTAGGGAGCCGACCTCTCGGCGGCATGGCATGATAGCGGCCCGTCCCATCCGCTTTCAACTAGACCCCCTGGAGACTCGATGACGGAAGGATTTGTAGGCCTGGGCAGCAACCTGGGCGATCGGCGTGCCTACCTGGAGGCGGCGATTCAAGATCTGGCCACCGCCGGCATCGAACCGGTGTGTTCATCGTCGGTCTGGGAGACGGAGCCGGTTGGAGCGGGAGTGGGAGGTTGGTTCTGGAACATGGTGGTCCGAGTCCAGACCGAACTCAGCGCCGAATCCGTCCTGGAACGACTGTTGGAGATCGAGGCTCGCAACGGCAGGACGCGAGATGGCGACCTTCGACCACGGACCCTGGACCTCGATCTCCTCGTCCTGGGCGATGTTCGCCTCGAGCTACCGCGGTTGCACCTACCGCACCCAAGAATGTGGGAACGCTCGTTCGTGCTCGCGCCTCTGGCGGAGATCGCCGCGGACTGGGTCGACCCGTGGACCGGGAGGAACCCACGCACCGCGCTCGCGGAGCTCTCAGATCCGGCGAAGGTGCGGTGCATCGGTTCTCTTGCCTCGGCTGTCGGAGCCCCCCTATAATCGTCGCCTGGGTACGGGAGCCCGATTGTGAAATTCAGATCCATCGCCGTCGAAGGTCCTATCGGGGTCGGCAAGACCTCGTTCGTCGACCTGTTGGCGCGTAAGTTCGATGCACACAAGGTGCTCGAGGATCTCGAGAATCCGTTTCTGCAAGAGTTCTACGAAGATAAGGCGGGGGCGGCGTTCCAGGCGCAGCTCTTCTTCCTTCTGTCGCGTCATCGGCAGTTGCAGGAGTTGGCACAACGGGATCTATTCAGTCAGGTAACGCTTTGCGATTACATCTTTCCGAAGGACAAGATTTTCGCCTACCTAAACCTGGATGACAGCGAGCTGCTGATCTACGATAAGCTCTACGCTATGCTCGAACAGCAAGTGCCGAAGCCCGATCTCGTCATCTTCCTTCAGGCCGAGACCCCGACGTTGACCTCGAGAATTCGGCGACGTCACAGAAAGTACGAGTCCGAGATTTCGGAGACTTACGTGAACGAGGTCAGCAAGGCCTACAACTACTTCTTCTTTCATTACACGGATACCCCATTGCTCGTCATCGATACCAGCGCGATCGACTTCGTTCATCAGAAGGAGCACCTTGATGAACTGGTCGAGCAGATCAAGAAGATGGAGCGCGGCGTGCAGTACTATCGACCACTAGGTTCGTCCGTCTGAGTCCGAGGATGAAACCCGCATCGGCTGAACGTTCCTTCGACCCGAGAGGGCGGGGAGAAAAAGGAGGCCACAGTGACCGGAAATAGCCGCAAAATGACGGTCCCCAGGTTCCAGCAGCGAAAAGGTGAGGGGCCGCCGTTGGTCATGCTCACGGCGTACGACGTTCCCACCACCCTGGCTGCGGAGGCCGCCGGAGTCGACGCGATTCTTGTGGGCGATTCGCTGGGGAATGTACTCCTCGGGCACGAGAGTACGCTGCCGGTGACGATGGACGAGATGGCACTTCACGCGCGCAGTGTCGGTCGGGCGCGAAAGAGCGCACTGCTCGTCGTCGATATGCCATGGCTCAGCTATCACATCGATCCACGCGAATCGGTGCGGAACGCCGCGCAGCTCGTTCGTGTGTCCGGAGCGGATGCGGTCAAGGTCGAGGGTGGTCGGAAGCGGGTGGACGCGATTCGCGCCATCGTGGACGCCGAGATACCCGTGATGGGTCACCTGGGGCTGACGCCTCAGTCGGTCTTGCAGATGGGTGGTTACAAGGTGCAGGGGCGCGCGGCGGCGGAGGCCGAACGAATTCGCGAGGACGCGGAAGCGATTGTCGAGGCGGGTGTCTTTTCGATGGTGCTGGAGGGAGTGCCTCCGAAGCTCGCCAAGCAAATCACCGGCGACGTTAGTGTGCCGACCATCGGGATCGGCGCCAGCCCCGCCTGCGACGGACAGGTGCTCGTCTACCACGACCTACTTGGAATGCTGCCCGGACCGTCGCCCAAATTTGTTCGCCGCTATGACGAGTCGTTCGATCGCCATGTCAAGGCGATCAAGCGTTGGTCGGACGACGTACGGGAGCGCAGCTTCCCGGCAACCGATGAGACGTACGAATAAATGGAGCTCATTCGAAGCGAGCACTCCATGCGAGAGTTGAGCGCCCGTGCCCGATCGCGGGGGCTTCGTGTCGGCCTGGTTCCGACGATGGGTTCCTTGCACGACGGGCACCTGCACCTCGTGCGGGCAGCGCGGGAGACCGCCGATGTCTCGGTGGTTTCGATCTTCGTCAATCCCGCTCAGTTCGGATCCGAGTCGGACCTGGAGAGCTACCCGCGTGACCTGACGCGGGATGCCGATCTCTGCATCCAGGAAGATGTCGACTATCTATTCCATCCCGAGGCGGCCGAGATCTACCCACCGGGCGATGTGACCCGCGTCGATCCGGGACGCGTCGGCGAGGTGCTTGAGGGTGCCAGTCGCCCCGGTCATTTCCGAGGAGTCGCAACGGTCGTTCTGAAGCTGATCGAGATCGTGCGTCCGCACGTTGCTGCCTTCGGTGAGAAGGACGCCCAGCAGCTGGCGGTCGTTCGGCGGATGGTCCAGGACCTGCTTCTGGGCGTCGAGATTCTCGCCGTGCCGATCGTGCGCGACGACGACGGTGTCGCTCTCTCGAGTCGCAATCGCCACCTCTCGTCGGAAGACCGCACCCGGGCTCAGGCGTTGTCGCGTGCCCTGGAGGCGGCCCGTTATGTGCTCGAGGAAGGGCAGAACGACGTCGAGGAACTGAAGTCGGCGGCCCGCGAGGTCCTCGAGGGGGAGGAGGGTGTCGCCCCCGACTACGTGGAGATCATCGATGAGGCGACGTTCGAGACGGTGGATCGACTCGGAGCCGCTACTCGGTTGGTATTGGCCGCGGAGGTCGGTGGAATTCGACTCCTGGATAACGCGGAGCTGCGTGATCCATCGTCGGTTCAGCAGCGCCCAGTAGCCGCGAGATCTTGACATGTCTAGAATACCTACAGCCTACGGCCTCGCATATCAGTTGCGGGGGGACGTGGGGGAGGAATCCCGATGAACGGTAAGAGTCGAATGAATCGAACGATGTTGCGCTCGAAGGTGCATCGCATCGCCGTGACCGGTTGCGACGTCGAGTACGAGGGTAGTCTTACCCTGGATCGCATGCTGATGGACGCGGCGGACATGGTGCCGTACGAAAAGATCGATGTGTACGACGTCGATAACGGGAATCGATTCTCGACCTATCTGATCGAAGGCGAGCCCGGGAACGGTGAGTGCTGTGTAAACGGCGCGGCCGCTCGTCTCGTGGAACTTGGCGACAAGCTCATCATCGCGTCGTACGCGGAAGTCGCCGCCGACGATCTGTCCGATTATCGTCCGACCGTCGTGTTGATCGGTGCCGGCAATCACATCAAGCACGTCAAGGAAGACGAGGCGGCCGGCGTTCGCGTGAACTAGCCGGTCAGTATTCTCTTGAGGAACGCTCCGGTGTGAGAGCGGCGCGAGCGAGCGATCTTTTCCGGTGACCCCGTCGCGAGGATCTTTCCGCCCTTCTCCCCACCTTCCGGGCCAAGATCGATCACCCAATCTGCGGTCTTGATCACATCGAGGTTGTGTTCGATGACGATGATCGTATTTCCGCTGTCGATCAGTCGCTTGAGGACGCCGAGCAGCTTCTTGATGTCCTCGAAGTGTAGACCGGTTGTAGGCTCGTCCAGCAGGTACAGAGTGCGTCCCGTGGCACGCTTTGAAAGCTCCCGGGAGAGCTTGATGCGTTGTGCTTCGCCGCCGGACAGCGTCGTCGCTGCCTGCCCCAACCGGATGTAGCCGAGCCCCACGTCAAACAGCGTCTGCATCTTGTGCCGGATCTGCGGCACGGCGTCGAAGAACTGAAGGCCCTCGCGGACCGACATGTCGAGGACCTCTGCGATCGATCGGCCCTTGTACTGAATCTCCAGTGTCTCGCGGTTGTACCGTCGCCCCGCACAGACATCGCAGGTCACGTAGACATCGGGCAGAAAATGCATCTCAATCTGCAGGACGCCGCCGCCCTCGCAGGATTCGCATCGTCCGCCTCGTACGTTGAACGAGAAACGGCCGGGTTTGTAGCCACGCATCCGTGCTTCGGGAACCTGCGAGAACAGCTCGCGAATCGCGGTGAACACGCCGACGTACGTGGCCGGATTCGAACGGGGCGTTCGGCCGATCGGCGACTGATCGATGTCGATCACCTTGTCCAGATGTTCGACGCCGTCGATCTTCCGGTGGGCGCCCGGTTCGTCCTCTGCGCCGTGAAGCTCGTGCGCGAGTTGACGATGAAGGATCTGATTGACGAGCGTGCTCTTGCCGGAACCGGAAACGCCGGTGACACACGTCATCACACCGATCGGAAAATCGACATCGATGTTGTCGAGGTTGTTCTCGGATGCGCCGATGATCCGCAGAACGCGTTTGTCCGCTTTCCGACGCTCGGTTGGAAGTTCGATCGCCTCGCGGCCCGAGAGATAGGCACCCGTCAACGACTTCTTGTTGCGGATAATCTGTTTCGGTGTACCCATGGCGACGATCTCCCCGCCGAGTTCCCCGGCGCCGGGTCCGAGATCGACGACGACATCGGCGGCCCGGATCGTCTCCTCGTCGTGTTCCACGACGATGACCGTGTTATCCAGGTCACGCATCGAGGTCAACGTATCGAGTAGTCGTTGGTTGTCTCGCTGATGTAGCCCGATCGAAGGTTCATCCAGGATGTACAGGACACCGGTAAGCCTGGAGCCGATCTGGGTGGCGAGGCGGATCCGTTGACTCTCACCGCCGGAGAGCGTGCCGGCGCTTCTATCCAGAGACAGATAGCTGAGGCCGACGTTGTTGAGGAACCCCAGTCGTTCCGAGATCTCCTTCAGGACGACCTTGGCGATCGCCTGCTCTCGCTTCGTCAGCTTGAGGCTTGCGTAGAACTGATCCGCCTCCGCCACCGACATCGCCACGTGTTCCGCGGCGTTGCGGCCACCGACCGTCACCGCGAGGCTCTCGGGTCTCAGGCGGGCGCCGTCGCAGTCCGGGCAGGGACGAATAGCCATCCGACGTTCGAGTTGGGCGCGTCGTCGTTCCGATTCAGTCTCGCGATGACGCCGCTCGAGACTGGCGATGATGCCTTCCCAACTCTTGGTGAATTCGTAAGTCGTGCGTTTGCCCTTCCAGAGGAAGCGAAACTCGCGATCGCCGGCTCCCTCCCAGAGGATCTTCTTGAAACGGGCAGGCAGCTTCTTGTACGGGGTATCGGGGGAGACCTTGTAGGCCGGAAACAGACTTGTCTCGAGTAGTTGCCAGCGGTTGGCGTCGCCCCAGGCGAGCGCGCCTTCCCGCAGCGACTTCATCTCATCGATGATCAGGAGGTGCGGGCTGAAACTCTTCTTCGATCCAATCCCGTCACATTCCGGGCAGGCGCCATAGGGCGAGTTGAATGAGAACATCCGTGGCGCAAGCTCGGGTACCGAGATCCCGCAGTCCTGACAGGCCAGATGACGGCTGAACAGATGGTCCTTCCCACCCTGCACGGCGACCATCACCATCCCGTCGGCGGCGGTCAGCGCCGTCTCGACCGAGTCGGTCAGGCGACTCTTCAGATCCGGTCCGACCACAAGTCGATCCACGACGATCTCGATCGTGTGCTTCAGCTTCTTGTCCAGCTTGATGTCGTCGGCGAGGTCGTGGATCTCGCCGTCGATCCTGGCCCGGACAAATCCTGTGCGGGCGGCGTCCGCCAGTTCTTTTCGATACTGACCCTTTCGGCCGCGGACAATCGGCGCAAGGATCTGTATTCGCGTGCCGGTCTTGAACTCGAGGATGGCGTCGACGACCTGCTGCACGGACTGAGCTTCGATCGGCTTGCCACACTCATGGCAGTGAGGCCGCCCGACCCGTGCGAACAGCAGTCGAAGGTAGTCGTAGATCTCGGTAACCGTGCCGACGGTGGACCGGGGGTTGCGGTGGGTGGTCTTCTGCTCGATCGAGATGGCGGGGGAGAGTCCTTCGATGGACTCCACATCCGGTTTCTCCATCTGCTCGAGGAACTGTCTCGCATAGGCCGACAGCGACTCGACGTACCGTCGTTGACCCTCGGCGTAGATCGTGTCGAAGGCGAGGGACGACTTCCCGGAACCGGAGACGCCGGTAATGACGATCAACTTGTTCCGCGGTAGCGTCAGGTCAATCCGTTTGAGATTGTGCTCTGAAGCGCCGTGGATGACGATGTCGGAAACGGCCATGAGAACTCCGCATTGTAGCGACTTCGAGCGGAATAGCACGTGCTATCCTGACGGGATGGAACGACACCTGGACGTAGCCAAGAAGTGGCCCACTTTTCCTCTGACAGCACTCGTCTTGTGGAGTCTGATCAGCTTCGTCATGCCGTCGATGGCGGGGTCGCTCTCGCCGTTCGAACCCGCACCGGTTGAGGCCGAAGAATCGAACCTCCGTGGTGAGACCTGGTTCGCGGAGACCGCCACACATTCCATCCAATTGACGCCACTCACCACCGAAATGCGTCTGGCCTACTTCGAGCGCGTAACGGGACACCCCACCGACCCGTTCGCCGCGCCGGAAGGCCAACCCGAGTATCTCTCGTTCCTCCTCCGTATCGAGAATCGCGGGGATTCGGAATTGATCTACAACCCGCTGCGGAGTTGGCTCGTCACCAGTGGACGACAGGTCGAGGCCCCGGTTGGCGCCTCGGACCTGAAATTCGATTTCCGATCGACCGGACGAGAGTTCCCGGTGGCCTACCAGGAAGCGGCGGAGCTACTCTTCGACAACGTCCGGACGATGGCACCCGGGGATTCGGTTCACGGGTTGTTGCTCTACCCCGCGATCGCTCCACGGGTTAAACAGTTCAAGATCGACATTAATGTGGAAATCGCGGGTGTCGGCGAGAGCGAGCTGGTGGCCGCATACCAGCGGGTCAAACCCAAGAAACGAAACAAGACGCGAGGGACCGGGACACCGGAAACGGAATAGTCCCTGTAGAGGTTGATGTGACGGAGACGCAGATCGAGACGAAAGTCCTTGACGGGAAGGCAACTGCGAAGGCGATCCGCGCCGAGGTTGCGGAGGGTTGCGCAAGTCTTCTTGAACGGCATGGGATCCGTCCCGGCCTGACCGTCGTGCTCGTCGGCGAAGATCCTGCTTCATCGATCTACGTGCGAAGCAAGAACCGGGCGGCCGAACGCGCCGGGATGACCTCGGATATCATCCGGCTCCCCGCCGATGCCTCCGAGTCAAAAGTCCTCGAGACGGTCGAGCAACTGAACGCAGATGCCAGCGTGCACGGCATCCTGATCCAGTTGCCGCTACCCGACGGAATCGATGCGAGCAAGGTGATCAAGGCGATCGATCCAGATAAGGATGTTGACGGTTTTCACCCCGTAAACGTCGGGCGGGTCAACATCGGCTTGCCCGGGTTCGCACCCTGTACACCTGCAGGGGTGATCGAGCTCCTGAAGCGATACCAGATCGAACTATCGGGAGCCCACGCCGTCGTCATCGGCAGAAGTAACATCGTCGGCAAGCCGATGGCCGCACTTCTTCTGCGTGAAAACTGTACCGTCACCGTCTGTCATTCGCGCACGAAAGACCTCCCGGCCGTCGCGGCCCAGGCCGACATTCTTATCGCTGCCGTAGGCCGACTCGGGATGGTCACGGCTGATTTCATACGCCCCGGTGCCGCGGTCATCGATGTGGGAATCCACCGTGTCAGCGACGAGGCGATGGTCCGCGACCTGTTCGACGACGACGCCAAGCGGCTGGCAACGCTGGCCGAGAAGGGTGCGGTCGTCGCCGGCGATGTCCACCCCGCTCAGGCTGCCAACCGTGCGGGCTGGCTGACACCGGTCCCCGGCGGGGTAGGGCCGTTGACGATCGCGATGCTTCTCAAGAACACCCTCACCGCCGCTACGCGATCCGCCGAGCGAGCCTAGAGCGCGACGATGCCATTGCTGGTGGCAGGGTTGACCGGTGGAATCGCCACCGGCAAGAGCACGGTCGGTCAATGGTTGTCCGAGCTTGGTGCCTACGTCGTCGATGCGGACCGCCTGGCCCATGAGGCGATGGCGCCGACAGGGCCCGCCTACGACGGCGTGGTTACCGAATTCGGTCAGGAGATCCTGGCGGCGGATCTGACCATCGACCGAACGAAACTGGCCGCGGATGTCTTCGGCAATCCGGCGCATCTCCAGCGACTGAACGCGCTCGTCCATCCGCACGTGCGAGACGCCGCCAGTCGCCGGTTCTTCGCACAGGTGCAGAAGGACCCACATTCGATCGGTGTCTTCGAGGCGGCTCTCCTGGTGGAGACCGGAGCCCATCGAGATATGGATCGACTGATCGTCACCCACTGCCGCCGGGAGACACAGATCGAACGGATGCTGGCCCGCGGTCTGGACCGCGAGGAGGCGGGGTTTCGGCTGTCCGCCCAACTTCCACACAACAGCAAGATCGAACTCGCAGACTTCGCCATCGACACCGACCGCGGCCGGGAAGAGACCCGAGAGTCCGTACGAGAGATCTGGGCTTCTCTGAGGGGAGAGGCGCTCGGTAGTTGACAGTAAACGGGCCCTTCTCTACTCTGAAGTTACCCACCTCATCAGGAGCCCGCGACGTGCCCGAAGCCACTCGCCTGAAACAGAAGCTGGCCAAGAAGATTCCCGTGGTGCGGGAACAGGTAAAGCAGGTTCTGGCGGACCACGGCGACGCGGAGATCTCGACTGTTTCCGTCAGCCAGGCGTATGGCGGAATGCGTGGCGTGAAATGCATGGTCACCGAGACCTCCGCACTCGACCCCGACGAGGGCATTCGCTTCCGCGGCTACAGCATCCCCGAACTACAGAAGAAGCTTCCGTGTGCCGCAGGCGGGTCGCAGCCCCTCCCCGAAGGGTTGTTCTACCTGCTTCTGACCGGTGAGTTGCCGACCGACGACGATGTCACGGAGATCACCGCCGCCTGGCGCGGTGCCGAAACTCTCCCTCCAGCGACGATCGCCCAGCTCGAGGCGTTGCCGGTTGACACCCATCCGATGACACAGTTCTCGGCCGGCATCCTCAGTCTCCAGACGGAGTCGATCTTCGCCGCGCGCTACCGAGAGGGGATGCCCAAGACCGACTACTGGGAGGCAATGTTCGACGACACCATGCGACTCCTGGCACGGCTGCCGTTGGTGGCGGCCTACATCTACCGTCGTAGCTACAAGGGCAACCAGCAGATCGCGCACGACGAACCCTCGCTGGACTGGGGTGCAAACCTGGCCCACATGATGGGTGTAGAGAACGAACAGTTTCGGGAGTTGATGCGGCTTTACCTGACGATCCACGCGGATCACGAAGGTGGAAACGTCAGCGCCCACACGACGCATCTGGTGGGGTCTGCGCTCTCGGATCCGTACCTCGCCCTCTCGGCGGGAATGAATGGCCTGGCGGGTCCGCTGCACGGTCTGGCAAATCAAGAGGTCGTCCGCTGGATTCAGGGGATGACCGCCGAGATCGGCGAAGAGCCGACATCCGATCAGGTCCGGGACTATGCGTGGCGGACTCTGAATAGTGGTCAGGTGGTGCCTGGCTACGGTCACGCCGTCCTGCGAAAGACCGACCCGCGCTACATGGCGCAGCGGCAGTTCGCTCTCAAGCACTTTCCCGACGACAAGATGTTCAAGGTCGTGTCGCAGTTGTACGACATCGTCCCCGACATTCTGAAGGAACACGGAAAAGCCAAGAACCCATGGCCGAACGTGGACGCGCACTCGGGCTGCATCCTCGTCCACTACGGCGTGGTTGAGTACGACTTCTATACCGTACTGTTCGGCGTCTCTCGGGCAATCGGTGTGTTGGCATCCCTGGTCTGGGATCGTGCGCTGGGTCTCTCCCTCGAGCGGCCGAAGAGCGTGACCTCCGAGTGGATTCGTGAACAGGTGACCTCGACGGTCGGTTGATCAGTCGGGTTCTTTCGGGTCAGTCTCGAACTCGAGTTCCTTCACCAGCCCCGCGTAGCGCTTCTCGATGCTGAATCCGTACGAGTAAAAATACTCCGGCCGGAAGAATCCGGTCGTAACGGTCTTGATCCCAATCGACACCAGACGATTGAACAGCTGCTTCATCAGGCCGTCCGCGACGCCCTTTCGTCGGAAGCGGTCCATGACCACGATCTTCTCGAGGTGCGCTGCTGGATCCTCTTCCAGCTCGTAGAAGATCCCGCCGATGAGTTGGCCTCGCTCGCCGATAGCAACCAGATAGCGGTGTTCGGGCCGGAAACGAACGTCCAGTTTTGCCGCCAGGAACAGGCGATGTAGGTGTCCGACCTCCTTGGGGCTGAGCGCATGCCGAACCCGAAACGGCCGACCGTCGTGATCCTCGAGGGTGACGACCATCTCGCTCTGTTGCGTTCCGGCAAGAGTTCCGCTGACGAACGCGGCGGCGTCTTCGGGGCGAAGGTAGGGATAGGAGAGACGGGCCAGGAAGTAGTCGTCGTCCTCACCGTGCTTCAGTTTTGCCCGTAATTCGGCGATCGCATCGACACGCTCGTCGCCGATGAGAAGACCGCCACGAATATTGGCGATCAGTGTCTCCAGCCCCTCCCGTAGCGTCTCGTCGCTTTCTTGAAAGACGGTGTCCAGAAAGAAACGAATGCGGGTCCAGGGAACCTCCTGGTCGAGGGCCGCGAGGTTGTACGTGTCGTAGAGTTCACGAACCGTAAGTGCGCGCGCCTCCCTCGTGGGGTCTTGCCCCAGTTCCCGCCAGCGGCGGTACCGCTCGATGGCGAAGAACAACCGGCGTGGTCGGAACCCGCGACTCTTCACCGATTCCAGGTAACCCGCCAGGGACGTGAGAAGCTCATCGTCTGCATCCTCGCGTGGGCGATCCAGAATTTTCTGTAGCAGTGCGACGCCCTCAGTTTCTCCCGAGATTTCCAGGACAGAACTGAAGATGATGTCCCAGCCCACAAGTCCCTTGAGTGCCGGGTACAGCGTCTCGGCGGGCTCGATGAACTCGTCACGGAACGAACGAATCATGCCGAGCACGCCTTGATGGTGACGACGGGCCGTCACCGAGACGATTCTCACGCCGTGTTGAAAGTCGTCCATCGGTACGATCACATTGGTCATGCTCGGGTCGGCGATCTCCCAGCGCTTACCGGAGCGATACCAGAAGTCGACGTAGGCACCGAGCGCCGTCCACGCGAGAAACGGCCAGGACTGTGGGAGTCGCTCCGAGTCGCCGTGGCGGGCCATGCGGCGCAGTCCACGGGCCAGCGTGTCACCGGATACGTATTCCTCAGACCAGAGCTTATTCTCCCGCCAGTAGCCGCCGAACTCTTCGACGAGGGGCTCACGATCGCCGGATCCGCCACTGAGGATCAGCCAGTGGACCTCCTCATACACCTGCTTCTCCGTCAAGCCGTGGTTGACGTTGACGGCAAGATCGTGGGATCCCTGATGTCGGGTGTGAATCGTGACGCGGTAGACCGCCTTGCCGTGACGTTGTCCCAGCAGGCGTACCCAGACGCCGCCGCGAGGAATGTCGGACAGTCGGATGATGATGCCCTTCGAGAACAGGAACACGGCCTCGCGCAACAATGTTGTATCGCGAACGGCGACCAGCAGGCGGTCGCGATCCTCGACCGGAATATCGTCGTTGAATGCCACGACGTCGCTCCAGCCATACTCGTCTCCGGTCTCCGGATCGACGGCCACCTGGGCGCTGGGGCCGAGCCAACGACGAAACCCCTCTCGAAGCGAAACGGCGGCTTCCTTGGCCGCCGACCGCACGGTCTCGTGCGGCGCCACGATTTGCATGCGAACCAACGCGGCGCGTAGCGTCCGGTACGAGGCGGGGTGAGCCGAGCCGTAGTCCGCCAGCAGTTGCAAGAGCGAGAACGCCCGACTCGTCTCGTCACGCGCCGAGAGGCACGCACGATGAGTCGCTTCGATCCACGCGTCGATCTTGGCCGGACTAAGAGTGGCCCGAGCGATCGCGTTGCGTGTGTCGTCATCCAGTAGAATTCCATCGCCGTCGAGGAATCGGCGGAGTGTCTGGTCAAACCGTTTGTCTCGTTCGAGGCTGACCAGTTGCGCGAGCGCGCGACGTCGTAACTCGATCGAACCGTGGGTGGCAATTCGGGCCAGCGCCCAGCGGGCCGGGTCGGCCAGTCGATTCTCGTCGGTGCCTACGTTGGCCGCGATCCGTTCCAATGCTGCGATGGAGGTGCCGGGTTGGCTGGACGCCAGGAGGCGGGCCCCCTGGTCGAGCTGTTGGAGCCGCCAACCGTCTACGGCGTCCAACTTATCAAGGAGATCCTTCTCGGTGTCCGGCGGCGTCGAGGACTCGTAGCGCCTGATCCACCGAACGGCTCGGGACGTTCGGCCGGGTCGCTGACGTTCGGAGAAATCGAGTGGCAGGAAATCGACCAGGGGCCCGTTTCCAAGCCACAGTCTGGGTGCGCTGAGAAGCGCACCTAGGTCGAGGACGCCAGGCGGGTGGCCGTATGCCACGTCTCCGACCCGAACGACGTTGTTGCCGAGAGCCTCGATCGTGAGGAGCGGCTCTGCCCCGGTGCGTCTGAGAGTGTTGTTCTCGACCGTCAGGTCCTGGGCCGTCATACCGACGACTTGCAGCAACCAGTTCGGTAGGACGATCTCTACACCGCCAACGTTCAGGTAGGTTCGCCGGTAGAGCGCGCTAATCTGCTCCGAGAAGTTCTGTGCAACGTTTTTTCGTCGTGGCGTGCCCTTGGGAGTCAGCTCGCCCTTCTCGGGGTCCAGGTCACGGTCGATCAGGGCGAAGTCGACGACGCGTTCGAACGGGGCCAGAAATTTGTTCACGGAGACGACCAGCGAGCGGAAATGGTCCCGCAACTCGTCGGGTGTCAGATTCGCGAGATCGATGTCTCGATAGTCCGGGTTGGGATAGATCAGGAGGGTGTTGAACTCACGATGATCCCCCACCAGAAACGCACGCCCGACCGACTCCAGATCGCGAAACAGGTTCTCGATACGTTGAGGTGCGATCGTCTCGCCCTTGACGTTCTTGTAGATCTCCTTCTTGCGATCGACCAGCTTGATGAACCCGGCATCGTCCAGCTCCATCAGGTCGCCCGTGTGGAACCAGCCTTCTTCGTCAAACGAGGGGCGTCCGTCAGAGGGGTCGAGATAGCCGATCATGACGTAGCCACCTCGAACCAGGAGTTCGCCGTCCTCCGCCAGGCTGATCTCGATCCCCGGGAGAGCACCTCCGAGGGAATCGTTCCGATATCGCTCGGGGGGCGTCATCGTTATCCCGCCGGTGGCCTCGGTCATGCCAAAACCGGACATCAGCTCGACGCCACGCGCCTGAAAGAACCGGAAGATGTCAGAGTCCAGGTAGCCCGCCGCCGAAAGACCCCAACGGAGTTTCCCTCCCGTCAACTGATCGGTAACCGCCTGAAGCTCCTCATCCGACCCGAGCAGCGGATCGACACGCTGACCGATCGACTCGTAGAGCTGGATCCATTTCTTGGGAACGCTGATGAAGACGGTCGGCTCGTACCGCTGCATACCGCGAATCAGCGCATCAACGGACGGATTCTCGATGAAGCAATAGGTGGCACCCCAGAAGATACAGCCGAGCATCTCGAGGAATCGCCCGAACGTATGGAACAGCGGCAGAAAGCAGAGAAACGTGTCGCGGTCGCCGATTTCCGGAAGCGCGAGGGCCCGCGCGAACCGCTTGAACACCAGGTTGCGCTGTGAGAACTGGATGGCCTTCGGGGTGCCGGTCGTGCCGGACGTGTACATGATCGTCGCGAGATCTTCGCTTCGCACCCCGTTTGAGCGCTCGACAACGGTCGCTGCCGGAACTCCCTCGGCGCCGACGAGAAGATCGTTCCAGGAGGTCACACGCTCGGTCCGACGCATCTTGGGGTCGAGGCTGATGACGTGACGTAGATCCGGTAGCGCATCTCGACATTGCGTCAGCTTCTGCAACTGCCGACGATTCGAGACCATGACGGTACGGGCGTGACAGTGACGAAGAATGAACTCAACATCGGCCCCGGTGGAATTTCCAGGAACCATCACGTTGACGATCCCGGAAGTGAGACAGGCGATATCGGCTAGCGCCATCTCCAGCCTGTTCTCCGAGAGGATGGCGACCGGTCCCGGTTCTCCGTCGGGGTCGAGGGCCAACAGTCCGCGCGCGATCAATTGCGCACGTTGCGACGCGTTGGTCCAACGCATCGCGGAGGTCTCGTACTCGTTCGGAGGTAACTGGAACAAGGTCCGCGAGCCGTACTCGTCGACCCGTTGACGGAAGAGAGGCCCGACCGTCAGGTGGGACGCGTCAATCGCCGCCAGAATCCTCTTCGCCCAGTCATCCCGTGCCTCCTCGTCGATCCGTTTCAGGACCTCGGAGCGGCGCACGAGATCCAACGCCAACCAGGCGATCTGTCGGGCAGTCGGTCGATTCTCGGCGGCGCCACGGTTCAGTCGCTGAGTCGAGCGCTCGAGGAGAGCTGCGAGGGTCGCGAGCGGGAGATGCTCGAGGATGGCATCTCGCGTCAGGGCGTCGGTCAGCGACCGGGCCGCTTCTCGGTCGATCCGGGTGGACTGCTGCTCGGGTGTCAGTGGCCGGGCGGCGTGCTCGAACGCCACCTGGAGGATCTCCGCGGCCTGGGTGGCGGGGCGGATGGCGAGCCCGCGAAGGCTCTGCAACACCGCTTCGAGTCGGGCTTTTGACTTAGTAACATCCATCGTGGCGTATGCGGGTCGGCGCGAGTCCTGTAGAGTAGGGGCGGCAGGGCGATTATAGTTCGATTGATCATCCGACGGCTCCAAGATCGGGGCCGAGAGCTTCGGAGGAAGTTGTGTCCAGTTTCCACGTCGCGGTCATCCCCGTCGGCAGGGTCTCGGCGGAGGAGGTCGAAGCGTCACTGCAGCGAGCGGCCCGAGCGCTGCGGCAGCCGCTCGAGCTGCGCGGATCCATTCCGGTCCCGCAGGGAATCGAAGAATCCGAGCGTGGCCAGTTTCGTGCATCGCTCCTCATGCAGAAGCTGCGTGGGATGGTGCCGCAGCTCGGTCAGGGGAAGATGATTGGGCCCGAGGGGGCGACCGACGAGCGCCCGCCGTTCAAGACCGACGGCTACGTGTTCGTCACCGATGCCGATCTCTACACCGCGAATAAGGACACGGTCTACGCGGCTCTCAAGTCTGCGGCAGGTCTGTCCGTCGTCTCCTTACGACGAATCCGTGAGGCGTACTATCGACGAAAGGCCGACCCGGTCAAGCAGCGCAACCGGATGGTCAAAGAGATCATTCGTATGGTTGCCCGCCTCAGGCGCGCGCCGGCGTGTGGCGATCCGAAGTGTGTCCTGGCGGCATCGGAGATGATCGCGGATCTCGACACCAAAGAGGAAAAATTTTGTCGCTCGTGCTCACAGCGATTGTTCGAAGGACGGGTTAGCATCTAAGAGTGAGGGGGAGTCGTGGAACGAGTGGGGCAACGGCCGGAAGACGTCATCGTGGTTATCCTCGGAGGAGGCCGCGGAACCCGCCTCGAGCCGTTGACGTGGCGTCGCAGTAAACCTGCGGTACCCATCGCCGGGAAGTATCGTCTGATCGACATTCCGATCAGCAACGCGATCCACTCCCACATGGAGCGGATGCTTGTTTTGACGCAGTACAACTCGGTTTCGTTGCATCGTCACATCGCTCAGACGTATCGATTCGATATCTTCTCCAAGGGGTTCGTGCAGATCCTCGCCGCGCAACAGACGCCGGCGGACGCGGAGGGTTGGTTTCAGGGTACCGCGGATGCGGTGCGTCGCAACCTATGGCAGATTCGCGAATCGCCCGGGGATCTGGTCTTGATTCTCTCCGGAGATCACATTTATCGCATGGACTATCGGCAGATGCTCCGTGACCACGTCGAGGCGAACGCCGACTTGACCATTGCCGCACTGCCATGCTCCGAGGACGAGATCAGCAGTTTCGGAGCGATGCGCGTCGACGAATCGGGTTGTATTCGCGAGTTCCGTGAGAAGCCGAAGACCGCTGCCGATCGTGCGGGGTTGGCGACATCGCCGGAGCTACTGGCCGAACGAGGTATCGAGGGCGACCGACCCTACCTGGCGTCGATGGGCATCTATCTCTTTCGCAAGCAGGCTCTGGTCGATTGTCTGGACAACGACCTGGTCGATTTCGGGAACAACGTCATTCCGGCCGCTCTCCAGCGATTCAAACTACAGTCGCACTTCTTCAGCGGCTACTGGAGGGACATCGGTACGATCCGCACTTTCTACGATGCCCACATGGATCTCGTGCGAGCCGATCCGCCCTTCGACTTCAACGACGAAAGCTGGTCGTTCTACACCCATCCGCGCTACCTACCGGGGTCGCGGTTGCGTGGATGTACATTCACGGAGGCGTTGCTGGCCGGCGGGGCAAGTATGGAAGACTCGGTCATCGAGAGATCGGTCATCGGCATCCGCTCGCGTCTGTCTAAGGCCACCGTGAAGAACTCTCTGATCATGGGTGTGGAGGAGGGACCCCCATCTCGCGGCTCCGATTTCCCGCCGATCGGTATCGGGGAAGGATCCCTTGTCGACGGGGCGATCGTCGATCTCAATGCCCGCATCGGACGCAACGTCGAGATCACGAATCGTGAAGGGGTCGACAACGCCGACGGCGACGGTTGGGTCATTCGCGATGGAATCGTGGTGGTCGCGAAGAACACCGTTATTCCGGATAACACGAAGATCTGACGTTCAGAGCAGGCCCGTCTGACCGACGTACAGCAAGCCTGCCACGGCGCCGGTCAGTAGCGTCGCGAGTGTCGCCACCAGCAGAGCTCGAGGACCCAGCCCCGCCAGATCGTTCCGTCGATCCGGCGCGATCGCCGTGATGCCGCCGACGAAGATCCCCACCGAAGCCAGGTGGGCAAACCCGCACAGTGCGTACGAGAGGACGAGTTGGGTTCGCGCCGAGACCGCGCCGGATTCAGCGAGGGCCCCAAGCTCTCGATAGCTAACGACCTCCGTCATCACGATTCGTTGCCCCAGCAGGCGGGCCGCCTCGGGAAGATCCGCGGCTTCGATGCCGAGCATCCAGGCGAACGGGTAGAACAGAGTGCCCAGGACTCCGTCGATGCCGATCCATGCGCCCTGGCCCCCGATGGAGGTGACCAGCGCCCCGATGGCGAGGTCGGCCAGGCCGACGAGGCCAAGGACCGCGATGAGCAACGTCGAGATCCCGGCGGCCAGACGAAGACCGTCGGTTGCACCGGACGCGAGGGCCGCCAGCCCCCCTTCGTGCGCCGACGGTTCTCGATCGGAGGGTACGCTGCCGGCCGTCTCCGGTGCGCCGCCTTCCACGGATTCGGGAAGCATCAGCTTCGAGATCAACGCGGCGGCCGGGATCGATAGAAACGAAGCGGAGATCAGATGGCCGGCGATGCGGGGGAAACTGTTCTGGAGGAACAGGACGTAGATCGCCATCGTCGTGGACGCGACGGTCGACATCCCGCAGCCGAGTACCGTTAGCAGTTCCGAGCGTGTCATCCGTTTCAGGTAGGGCTTGGCCGCCGCACTGGCCTCGACCCCGAAGAACAGGTTTGCGGCGGCGACGAGTGCCTCCGCGCCGGAGAGGCGAAGGGTCCGGTGGAAGAGCCGCGCCAGGAGACGAACCACGAGGTGGATCAGCCCGTAGTGACGGAGCAGGGCCATCAACGCCGCGAAAAAGATGACCGCCGGTAGAACCTGGGCGGCGAACACGAAGCCGATCGAGGGTGTCCCGTCGTCGGAAGTCGACCCGGGGGCCAGCGCCAGCGGGCCCAGCAGAAAGTCGGCGCCGGCGCTGACCGCCGACAAAGCCGCGATCACCGCATCGTTGACGATCACCAACATCCCGCGGCTCGCCGGTAACCAGAAAATCAGAACGCCGGCGAACAACATCAGTGCGAACGATCCGCCGACGGTCCGCCAGGAGACCGGCCGCTTGCAACCCCCGCTGAGCCATGCCACGAGCATCAGGAGCAGGCAGCCGAGAAGCGAAACAAGATTGAGCGCGCTCATCCGGCTATTATGGCAGGCATGCGGACGATCAGAACCCACTGCAATCGCGATTGCCCCGACGCGTGCGGGATCGTTGCCACCGTGGACGACGGCAAGATCGTCAAACTGGCCGGGGATCCCGATCATCCCGTCACCGAGGGGTTCCTCTGTTACCGCACCAATAAGTTTCTCGAGCGCCAGTACGACCCGGATCGGATTACGAGCCCGATGCTCCGGAACGGGGAGACCTTCGTTCCGATCTCATGGGACGAGGCGCTCGACCGGATAGCGTCGACGATGTTGAAGATCCGTGAGGAAGACGGCGGCTCCGCGATCCTGAATTACCGTAGCGGTGGATCGCTGGGAATGATGAAGCTGGTCAGCGACCATCTCTTCGAACAATTCGGACCCGTGTCGATCAAGTCGGGCGATATCTGTTCCGGTGCCGGCGACGCGGCGCAACTCAAGGATTTCGGCGAGGAGGACAGCAACGATCTGTTCGATCTGCTCAACAGCAAGACGATCGTCATCTGGGGTAAGAACCCGTTCGTCAGCAACGTCCACCTACTGCCGGTCCTGAGACGCGCCAAGGACCGCGGCGCTCGACTGATCCAGATCGACCCGGTCCATCATCGTGGCGCCGACCTCGCATCGCTCTATCTCCAACCTCGCCCGGGAGGAGACATCGCACTCGCTCTTGGCGTGATGCGTCACCTGTTTGACCACGGCGGCATCGACCCCGAGGCAAGCCAATACTGCGATCACTTCGAAGATTTGCGTGAGAGCTTTAGCGAGAGCACCGTTGAGGAATGGGCGAACCTGGCGGACGTCCCGGTCGGCCAACTGGTCGAGCTGGCGACGTCGTATGCCGACGGACCCTCGGCGATCCTCGTGGGGTGGGGGATGCAACGACGCCGAAACGGTTCGGCGGCGGTGCGTACGCTCGACGCGCTCGGGGCGGTCTCGGGGAATGTGGGAGTCTCCGGTGGCGGGGTGTCGTTCTACTTCAAGCGACGCGGACCCTTCGACACGTCGTTCCTGAAAGGGGAGCAGGTCGCTCCACGTCAACTGCTGGAGCCGTTGCTTGGCCAGGAGATTCTGGCGGCGGACGATCCGCCGATCCGCATGGTCTGGATCTCCAACGGCAATCCCGTGGCGATGCTCCCGAACTCCCGCGTCGTGGCCGAGGCGCTGGAGTCCCGCGAGTTCACCGTCCTCGTCGATTCGTTCCTGACCGACACGGCCCGTCACGTCGATCTAGTCCTGCCGACCACCACGATGCTCGAAGATGACGATATCGTCGGTGCCTACGGGCATCACTGGCTTGGCAAGGTCAGGCCGGTCGTCGATCCACCGGACGGTGTGCGAACCGACTTTCAGATCAGTTGCGCGCTGGCGGAGCGACTCGGAGTCGTGGGGTATGACACCGACTCCAGAAGCTGGCAGCGTCGCATCATGTCGCGGCTGGCAGATGCGGGGATCACGCTCGAGAGCCTGGAAGAGGGGCCGCAGCGCAACCCGCTGGCTCCTACCATTCTGTTCGCCGATCGGAGATTTGCGACCCCATCCGGCAAGGTCAACCTGATCCACTCGTTTGATAGCGAGGGTCCACGACCGACCGTCGATCGGCCCCTGCTTCTGGCCGCCCTCGCCGACGGCAAGCGTCAGGCGTCGCAGACCCCATCGCGTTTACAGTCGGGGCCCGACAGCGTGACCGTTCATCCGGACATGGCTGCCGGATTCACGGCGGGGGAGCGCGTGATCGTCGAGTCTGCACTCGGAAGCCTGGAGGCGATCCTGAAGCTGGACCCCCGTCAACGGCGTGATATGGCGTTGATGACCAAGGGAGGCTGGTTGCATCGTGGACGCTGTGCCAACGTGATGGTTCGTGCCCGAGCCACCGACGATGGCGGTGGCGCCTGCTACTACGACGAACCGGTTCGACTCTTACCGCTCTAGATTCAACGGAGAACGACGTGCCGCAGCATCGGTTCGAACCCCCGCGAGGACGTCTGGAGGAGATCCTCGTGGACTCCACTCACCTTGCAGGCAATCTGCTCGGTGATCCGGCCGAGCGAAGGGTCGCCGTCTACCTGCCCGAGGGCTACGAGAACGGCGACCGCGCGTATCCGTTGTTCGTGAGCCTCGCCGGGTTTACCGGGAGTGGGTTGAAGCAGCTGGCGTGGCGCGCCTTCGAGGAGTCTCTGCCCCAGCGGATCGACCGTCTGGTCCAGGCGGGGCTCATGGGGCCGGCAATCTTCGCGTTCCCCGACGGATTCACGTCCCTCGGCGGCAACCAGTATGTGGATACGCCGGTGATGGGACGCTGGGAGTCGTTCCTGGTCGACGAGATGGTGCCCAGCCTGGAGAGGGCGTTCCGCCTGCTACCGAGCGCCGCCAGTCGGGCCATCTTCGGCAAGTCCAGCGGTGGCTACGGTGCGTTGATTCAGGGCATGCGTCACGGAGATCGTTGGGGGGGTGTCGCGTGCCATTCGGGCGACATGGGGTTCGAGGGCTGTTATCGCGGGGACTTCCCGAGGGCCCTCGTGGCGCTGGCAGCCCGCGATGGTTCGATCGAGACGTTTCTGGAGTCCCTCTCCGACAGCGATCGCATCGGTTCCGACGACTTCCATGCGCTGATGACCCTGGCGATGGCTGCGTCCTACGATCCGGATTCCGGGAGTCCTCTGGGGATCCGGTTGCCCATGGACCCGCACACGTGCGAGGTCGATCCCGAGAGGTGGGCAAGCTGGCTGAATCACGACCCCGTTGAACTCATCGAGCGTGCCGAATGCCGCGACAACCTGCTGGCCCTCCGCCTGCTGTTCGTCGACTGCGGTCGTTCCGACGAATACAACCTCCAGTTCGGCGCGCGGCGTTTTGCGACACGACTGAGCCAGCACGGCGTCCCTCACACGTACGAGGAGTTCGACGGGACCCACAGCGGAATCGATCATCGACTCGACAGCTCTCTTCCGCTGCTCTATTCGGCGCTGGATGTCTGAGTTGCGATCGCGTGTTTCATTTTCGGTGTCGATGGTTGCTCTCGCCTGGTTCGTCATGACCGGAACCGGGTTTGCGGGGGAGCGCCCGACTCACGCCGAAGTCAACAACTTCCAGTCGACGCCGGACTACGCGGAGACGTTTCGGTTCATCGACACGCTGGTTGCGGAGTCGCCGGACCTCCACCTCGAGACGTTCGGTCACAGCGCCGCAGGACGGCCGATGAAGGTCGTCGTCGTCGCCCGCGAGACGTCGCCGGACCCGACCGCTGCACACGCCAGCGGCAAGGCTATCGTCTTGATCCAGAATGGAGTCCACGCCGGCGAGATCGACGGCAAGGATGCGTCGCTCTTGCTCCTGCGAGATATCGTCGCCGGAAAGCACGATGCCTGGCTCGATCGCCTGGTGCTGTTGTTCATCCCGATCTACAACGTCGACGGTCACGAACGGATCTCGCCCCATAACCGTCCCAATCAGAATGGACCCGTCAAGGGAATGGGGTTCCGCACCACCACCGATGGGCACGACCTCAATCGCGATCACCTCAAGCTGGACACGCCCGAGGCACAGGCGGTCGTCGCGCTCTTCAATCGCTGGCGACCTCACCTTCATATCGATAATCACGTGACCGATGGGGTTCAGTTCGATTGGGAACTGACCTACGAGTGGGCCCGGAGCCCTCAGCAATCGGTCGCCGTTTCCGGGTGGCTCGAGCAGACGATGCCCGGAGTCCTCGAACGTGTGACATCCGCCGGGTATCCGGTCGGACCTTACGTCAGTCTGCTGGACTCGAACGATCCGTCGAAGGGTTTCGACTCGTCGGTGCAGGAACCGCGTTACGCCACGGGCTATTACCCGCTTCGGAATCGACCGTCGATCCTGGTGGAGAACCACTCCTACAAACCCTACCGCCGGCGAGTTCTGGTCAACCGCGAATTCATGACGGCACTCTTCGACACGATCGCCGAGGCTCCCGACAGGCTTGTCGCCGCCACAACGGCGGCGGATCGAGCCGTCGTCGAGGCCGGTCGTCGTACCGAGAACCGCCCACCGATCGCCGTGAGCTATCGCACGGCCCCGTCGGAGGAGACGATGGTCGTTCCGTTCTACGACTGGACGATGGAAGAATCCGTGGCACTCGGAGTGCCGATACTTGAGTATCGGGAGGACGCCCGACGAGTCCTGGAGGTCCCGTGGGCCCATCGACCGGAGGTCGCGCTCTCCGTATCGCGACCCTGGGGATACCTGGTGCCCCCCGGCTGGCCCGAGATCGATCGTCGTCTGCGGGATCACGGGTTGGTCGTCGAGACGCTGGCGGAGCCGGCCGAACTGGACGTCGAGATCGTGACGGCCACCGGTGTCCGGCGACGCTCGGACAGGGTTGTCAGCTATCAGGGCCGGGTGCAGGTCACGGGCGAAATCCGCCGTGAAGCCGGGCGCGTTGTTTTTCCCGTCGGGACACGGTGGATTCCGGCAGACCAACCCGACTTCAACGTGGCGGTGCAGCTTCTCGAGCCGGAGGCGCCGGACTCGCTGTTCGCGTGGGGGCACCTGGCCCTCGTGCATGAGCGTAAGGAATATATCGACTCCCGTGTCCTTGAGCCCTTGGTGCGGGAGATGCTGAAGGAGCCGGCCATCGCGGCCGAATGGGCCGAGGCACTCGAGGACGAGGCGTTCGCCGACAACCCCGGTGCCCGCTGGCTGTGGTGGTATCGCAAGACCCCCTACTGGGATGCAGGGGTCGATCGACTTCCGATCTATCGGCGGATGATGCCGTTGGATGTCGAAACGGGATCCGCGTTCGATTGATACGAACGTGCCGACCCATGTAGAGTGGCACGCGTGATGACGGTCCCAACTCCCCACAGCCTTCTCCTTGCGCTGGTGCTGACCCTGCTACTGCCGGCGTGCGATGGCCAACGGCGCGTCGAGCCGTCGATCGAACTCTGGGACGCCTGGCTGGACAGCCCGGGTGGGCGTCTTGACTTCGGTCTTGAGTTATCCCGGGACGGCTCGCAGGCGTTCGCGACCCTCGTCAACGGCACCGAACGCATCGAGGTCCCGCAGGCCGAGTGGGACGGGCAGGCCCTGACTCTGGGGATGGTTCATTACGATTCTGCGATTCACGCGACGATGACGGACGGGCGTCTCGACGGAGGTTGGGAGCGGGCCTCGCAGCTCGGCACGACGACCCGCATGGACTTTCACGCAACGCGACGGAGCGGCCTCGAGTCGACATCCGGCAGCGATCGGGGCCTAAGGCCGCTTGCCGAGCGCTGGCGAGTCCATTTCTCCCTCACCGACGACCCCGCCGTCGGCGTCTTCGAGTGGCGAGACGACGGCGCGGTTCGGGGGACGTTCCTGACGACCACCGGGGACTACCGCTTCCTCGCCGGCTCTCTTGACGACGACACGCTCCGTCTCTCGACCTTCGACGGTGCCCATGCGTTCCTCTTCGAGGCGACCTTCGACGAGAGTGGAGGGTTGTCCGGTGATTTCTGGTCCCGTGACACGTGGCACGAGACGTGGAGGGCGCAACCCGACCCGGAGGCCAGTCTACCCGACGCCTTCACACTGACCCGCTGGATCTCGGACACGCCCCTGTCCGAGATTCGCTATCCCGACCTCGATGGAAATTTACGAGCTTTGTCCGATGAAGTATTTGCTGGCGTAAGATTGATCGAGCTTTTCGGAAGCTGGTGTCCCAACTGCAATGATGCGACCCAATACCTCGTGGAACTCGATGCGACCTATCGACAAGACGGCCTGACCGTGATCGGTCTTGCATTCGAGATGTCGGGGGATCCCGTGCGAGATCGAGAGCAGCTTCGCATCTATGCGGACTACCACGGACTCGACTACCCACTGTTGCTGGCAGGCACGACGGACAAGGACGACGCCTCGCGTCAGTTTCCGCACATCGACCGGGTGCGGGCCTACCCGACGTTTCTATTCGTCGATTCGGATGACCAGATTCGAGCCGTTTACAGCGGTTTTTCGGGTCTCGCGACGGGAGAGGCGCACCGGGAGCTGCGTCGGCAGTTCTCCGGCTGGATCGACACGCTACTGGAGGAAGGAGCGTGAACGCGACCTCGACGATCTGGCTTGAGGAGTTCCAGCAATGGCTGGACGATAATCGCGACCCCCACGAGGGGGCGGCGCGCCTCCGTCAGTATCTTGAAGATCGTCCCGAGGACACTCGTCGGGATCTCCAGGCGCGGGCATTCGAGATTCTCCTCCAGGAACGTCACGCCTACGGTGTCGCGCTGCTGATGATGGAGACCGTGCAGGATCCGGAGTACATCGAGGAGATCGCCCGCACGATGGCCCCGCTCCCACGATTGCAGTCGGCCGACGAAGAGGCCCACCTCGCCGATCTGGTGCGATTGCTCGCCGCGTCGGGGCGACGTCACGCGTTGCGGGTCGTCGAGGCGTTCCTGTTGGATCGACCCTTCTCGGCGGCGTGGCCAACGGTCCCCTGGGCGCTGTGGCCGCGCCACGCGGTGTTGTTCCGTCGCGCGTGGTCGCGCTGGATTCTGGAAACCGAGAGCGGTCGCTGGACATCGGATCGGTTCCTGGGACCCTTCCTGACCGAACCGGAAGCCGTGGTTTCGATTCGCGAAGCGTTGTTCGAAGGCGAGCAGGCGGGGCGACGAGATCGTTGGTTGGAACTCGTCGCTGCGTTGCAGGCATGTGCGCGACGCACGCGATGGCTGCAGCCGGATCAACGCGCGGCCCTGAGCGATGCGCTGTCGTGAATCCTCGTATGGCGCGTCCGAAGCAGCCGATCGAGGTCGTCGCCCATCGTGGAGCGTCGTGGGATCGGCCGGAGAATACTCTCTCCGCATTCGCCGGTGCCGTTCAACAGGGATGCGACGCGATCGAACTCGATGTCCAGCTCTCACGTGACGGTGTCCCGGTCGTCTATCACGACCGGACCCTCGTGCGGGCAGGTGGGGGCCGTCGCCGCGTGGCGGCGCTCGACGTGCGGGAACTTCGGACGCTGGACGCCGGTTATCGCCTCGAAGACACACGGCGACGACATCGAATCCCGTATCTGACCGAGGTGTTGGATCGCTACGCGGATTCCGTCCCGCTACTGATCGAGGTCAAGCTCCGCGATACGCCGGAGCGATTGCGAACGCTCGCAACGTCCGTTGTAGATCAGCTGAAAGGGCGCAGAGTTGCGCGTCGCCCGCGTCTCCTCTGTTTCGATCCCAACGTCCTGGCCGACGTCCGCCCGCGCTCTGGTGATGTGGAGGCGATCCTCAACGTTCGGGCGGTCGACGCGCGAGTGCGGGGATTGCGTCGATGGTTTGATACGGTTGACGGGATCTCGGTAAACGTTCGCGGGGTCACCCCGCGTCTGGGAGATGCGATCGCGGCTGCAAATCTGCCCCTCCTTGTCTTTACCTGTAACACGGCGCATCGTGTGCGTCGTGCCGTGGCGGCCGGTGCGGCCACTATCATGTCCGATCGCCCCGGTTGGTTGCGGCAACAACTTGTGAATGATGGAAGCAGTCGATGAGACGCGACTTCGCCCAACTTGCAGACGGTCCACACGATCTCCTGGTGATCGGAGGTGGGATCTACGGTGCCTGGGTCGCCCATGACGCCGCATTGCGCGGCTTGCGCGTGGTTCTGGTCGACCGGCTGGATTGGGGTAGCGGAACCTCCCAATCATCGTCGAAACTGATCCACGGCGGATTGCGCTATCTGCAATACGGAAGACTCGGTCTGGTTCGCAAGTCACTGCTGGAACGACGACTCCTGCTGAGGCTGGCGCCGCATCGCGTTCGGCCCCTTCGTTTTGTGCTGCCGGTCTATCGTGGTTCGCGAACCGGCAGGTTCAAGCTTGGCATCGGGCTTCGCATCTACGATGCGCTTGCCAACGCGCGGAATGTTGGGCGACACCACCGTCTGTCGTCGGACGATATCGAAGCCGACTATCCATTCCTCAACAACGCGGACCTCGTGGGAGGGTTTACCTACGGCGACGCACAGACCGACGACGCCCGCCTCACGCTCGAGATCGTCGAGGGGGCTGCGGAGGCCGGCGCGAAGGTGGTCAACTATGCAGAGGCCACGGGGTTCATCCTGGATGGCAAGCGGGTGGTCGGTGCGTACGTCACGGATCGTGAGACAACCCGCAAGATCGAGGTGCGGGCGGATGTGACGGTTCACTGTGGCGGGCCGTGGGTGCCGGAACTCCTGGGGGACGCGCGGCGCCCGATGAAGGCGCCCGTTCAGCTGGCAAAAGGGGTGCATCTGGTCATGCCGGGGCTCCCGACCGACCGTGGGATTCTCGTGCAGGGCTCCCAACGGGGGCGGGTCACGTTCCTGTTGCCCTGGTACGGCCGAACGCTGCTGGGTACGACCGATACCGAGTACACGGGAGATCCGGGAACCGCACGAATCGCGGCAGAAGAGATCGACGAACTACTCGAAAAGGCGAACGGTGTCCTGATGGGCACGAATTGGAAGCGGGCGGACATCATTAGCGGGTTCGTCGGCGTGAGGACACTGCCCGCCTCGCGGCCGGGTCGCAAGACGTCATCCATCAGTCGAGGATTCTCTCTCCGTTCTCCGGCCGATGGCCTACTCGTCCCCATCGGTGGCAAGCTGACCTCGGCTCGAAGCGACGCCGTCGACGTCGTCAATCGCGTGGAGTCGTTACGCGGGCACAGTCCCCGAAAGTCTAGGACCGCGGAGCGACCGTTCCCGTGGCGACCGGATCGCTATCGTCGCTGGCGGGTAGAGTCGATCTCCGACGCGATGGATGCCGGCCTGGATGAAGAGGTCGCGCGTGTGGCGGGGCAGCGCTACGGCAATCGTCTGGGTCGACTCCTGGATACGGTCCGTGAGACCCCTGAGCTTGCTGCGAGGATCGTCCCCGATCTGCCCTTCGTCTGGGGCGAGGTGCCGTTGGCGGTGACCCACGAGATGGCCATCAGTCTCGAGGATGTTGTCCGTCGACGGATACCGGTGGGACTCCTTGTGAAGGATCCTGATCAAACCTTGCGAGCCGTCGGACAGATGATGCAGCAGCTCCTCGGTTGGAGTAACCAGAGGATGGCGGAAGAACTCAACCATACCCGTCGCAAACTTGCGGTCCTGGAGGTGTGATGGACCTGACACCGGTTGCCATTGCGTTAGATCTCGGGAGCACACGGTTCAAGGGAGGGGTGCTCTTCGAAGATGGCCAACTCGGCCCGATCAAGTCGGTGCCCGCACCTCCGCTCGTCGGCATCGGTGTGATCCGCGAAGGCGATCCCCAGGCCTACGTGGAGGCGGCCGAGGATCTTCTGGGCGCACTCCTCGATGGTCTGCCACGAGGCTTGCCCCTTGGGATTGCAAGCCAGCGATCGAGCTTTCTGCTAATCGATGAGGACGGCGGAGTTCCGCAGACGTCACTGATTTCGTGGCAGGACCAGCGGGCCGCTTCGTGGTGCGACGCTCACCGCGAGTTGGAGCCCACCGTCTTTGCTCGCACCGGTCTCGTCCTCTCGGGTCACTACATCGGACCCAAGATCGCGGCCATGCTTGAGGGTGGAGGAGACATCGCAGCCATCATCTCAAGACCCTCGACACGGCTGGTGACCCTGGAGGGCTTTCTGGCGTGGAAGCTGAGCGGGGGAAAACGGCACGCGATGGATGCGACGATGGCCGCAAGGACATCGTTGTTCGATATCGAATCACGCCAATGGTCCCCGACACTCCTTGAGGCGTTCGGAGTTCCACAGCACCTATTGCCGGAGGTCGTGCAGACCGACGGCCAGGACACGGCCCTGAGGGGTGGACTGCATCTGAAGGCGACGATCGCCGACCAGGCGGCGGGGGCCAACGCCTCGCTACCCGGAGACGACGGGCTCCTGATCAGTCTTGGAACCGGCGCGTTCCTGCTTCGTGGTTGTAGCGATCCGACCGAGCGTCGCAGCGGATTTCTAACCGCCCCGATTCTGGCGGCCGACGAAGGACGCTGGCGTCACGTACTCGAAGGGGCGATCAGCGGTGCCGGGACCGCCATCGATCGCTTTGGCGCCGGACCCACGGAGCTGCCACTCCACGACAGCGATGCAGAAGCGTTCTGTATTCCGGATACGGCCGGTCTGGGGTCGCCCCACTGGCGGGCCGATATCGGGTTCACGTTCTCCGCCGCCGCCCGCTCGCTACCCACGGCGGATCAGCGAAGAATCGCGCTGGAGGGCCTGCTGTTCCGGGTCTACGAGACCGCTCAGGGGCTTTGCCCGGCAGGGCCACCCGATCGGATCCTCGTCACCGGAGGACTCGCCCGAGAGACCTTCGTGATTCGAGGACTTGCGGCGCTACTCGGGCGACCGATCGAAGTGCTGCAACTTCCGGAGGCGGTCCTCCTTGCGGCGGGTCGACTGGCTGCCGGAATGTCGCCGGACTCCGATGTGCGGACGGACGTTGCAGAGCCCGCTGCAGCGGGGCGATACCTGGGAAGCAAGTACGGCGCGTGGCGGACGTGGCTACGACGCCAATTGCAGGGCTAAGGCTTACGGTCAGGTTTCCGCAGCAGTCGCGCCCGTGTGACCGATCGACGGCCGATTCGCTCGCGCAGCTCGTCTCCGACACGGGCGATGGTGCGTGCGTGATCGTCCTCGTCGCCGCTGAACAGACCCGGTTGGATCGTCTCCCGTGGGTCGAGCCCACGAACGCCTAGACCGAGGAGTCGAACGCCACGACCGGCCAGCGGGACGCTTTCAAACAGTCGACACGCCGTTTCGAAGAGAGGCTCCGCAAGATCCGTCGCCTCGGTCAACGTATGTGCCCGGGTCCAGGTGGTGAAGTCGCCGGCGCGAACCTTGATCTGGACCGTTCGGGCAACGAGCTCCTCACGTCTGAGCTGCGCAGCGACTCCGTCGGAGCGGGCGAGCAACGCCGCATGAATGGCACCGATCTCATGAAGATCGTCTGTGTAGGTTCGTTCCTCCGAGATCGAGCGTGACTCTCGATCGACCGTCACCGGTCGATCGTCCTTGCCCTGCGCAAGGGCTGAGAGACGCATGGCCAGATGGGTGCCGACCGCGTGCCGCAGACGCTCCAGCGGAACCGCCGCCAGCTCCCCGATGGTCCGGACCCGAAGAGGTCTCAGTTTCTCCGCCGTACTGGGTCCCACGCCCCACAGCCGCTTGATCGGGAGAGGCCAGAGCATCGTCAGGATCTCCTCTGGTCGGACCACGACCCGCCCATCCGGCTTCTCGAGATCCGACGCGATCTTCGCCAGGAACTTGTTGGGAGCGATGCCGGTCGAGCAGGCCAACTGTTCCTGTTGACGGATCTGGTCCTTGATCTGTTGGGTCAAGTCCGTCGCGTGATCGAAGTCTCGGGCGATACCGGTGAGATCCAGGAACGCCTCGTCGATCGACAACGGTTCGACGAGCGGCGAGGCCTCACGGAGGATCTCGCGAATGCGTCTGGAGACGGCGACGTACTCCGTCATGCGGGCGGGGAGCCAGATGGCATCGGGGCAGCGTCGCTCGGCGACCACCGAGGGCATGGCGGAGTGGACGCCAAACCGTCGCGCCTCGTAGGAGCAGGTCGCGACGACACCCCGTCGACCGGGGTGTCCGATGATCACCGGCTTGCCCCGAAGACTCGGATCGTCGCGGACCTCGACCGACGCGTAGAACGCATCCATGTCCAGATGCAGGATGATTCGAGGTGGCGGCATGACGGTTCTCAGAGGTTCAGGGTCAGCACGCCCCGCCCGTCTTCGCTCTCCAGCTGTCGGTGGGCATCGGCCGCCGCCTTGAGGGGCAGCATACCCCTGATGCACGGTTCGAGCCGTTTCTGGTCCACCAGGGCCGCCAGGAGCCCAAGCTGGTCGCCGTTGGGTCGAAGCTGGAGTTGGGTGGGTCCACCCGGTCTGAGATCGACGACCGCATCGGTGAAGCGGTCGCCGGTGGGGTCATGATCCGTCGGTAGACGTGTCGCCGTGGCGCCCTGCTCGAGGAGAAAGTCGCGGTCCTCCGATGCGCAGATCGCCGTGACGACGATCTCTCGCTGTCGGCACATCTGCACCAGGAGATGTCCCACGCCGCCGGTCGCACCGTGCACCGTGAGCCGGGCACCCTTGTCGAGTTCCAGCGTCTCCAGCAGTTGCCATGCAGCCAGTCCGTGGAGTGGAATCGCCGACGCTTCTTCGAAGAGCAGCTTGTTTGGCATCACCGAAGCCGCCGACTCGTGGACCGAGACGAATTCCGCGTAGCAGCCGCGGTCCAGTTCCGGCGTCCGGCTGCAGGCCCAGACCCGATCGCCACGACGGAAGCGGCGGCTCGACGTACCCAGCTCTTCCACCACACCCGCCACGGCGAACCCCGGGACCCACGGCATCGCCGGCATCCCGACAGGGGAGGCCTGCCCCGCTCTGATCTCCGTGTCGATTCTTGCCACGGCCGCGGAGACAACCCGGATCAGGAGTTCGGAGTCGGTCGGCGTCGGGCGGGGCAGCGCGGCGGGACGTAACACCTCGGGCCCGCCATGGGTATCGCAGACAATCGCCTTCATTTCGCTATTGTACAATGACGCGATGAACAACACTGTCCAATGGAACGTCGACAACGGCATCGGAACCCTCACCCTCTCCCGCGACAACGGGAACGCGGTCAATCCGGATCTCGTGGCCGATCTGCTGGAGGCCACTCAGGAGGCGGCGCGGGACGACACGATTCGTGCGGTCGTTCTCACCGGGGCGGGGAAACTATTCTGTCCTGGGCTGGACCTGCAGGAATTAAGAGCGCTGGATCGTGACGCGATGGGGTCGTTTCTTAACCGGTTCAGCGCCTGCCTGCTGAATCTGTACACATTCCCGCGACCGCTCATCGCGGCCATGCGTGGGCATGCCGTTGCAGGGGGCTGTGTCCTGTCGCTGACGGCCGACTGGCGGATCGTCGCCGAGCACGCCCTGGTGGGGTTGAACGAGGTCAAGGTGGGCGTCCCGTTCCCGTTCGGGGTGTCCATGATGCTCGCCCGCGCCGTTTCGCCCAGGAAACTCGATGAGATCGCGCTGCTCGGGCGAAACTACAAAGGCAAGGATGCCGTCGAAGTCGGCCTGGCGCACGAGGCCCACGGCGCCGATGCGTTCGAGGCGGCGTGTGCGGAACGCGTCGCGGAGTTTGCCGACAAGGATCCTCGCGCCTTTGCAGTGACCAAGCGGTTTCTTCGATCCGCTACCGTCGAGAGGATCCGGGCCCACGATTCCGAATGTGTCGGTGAGTTCCTCGATGCGTGGTTCTCCGACGAAACGCAAGCGCGGATCGCCGAGATCGTGCAGGAGCTGGCAGCCAGAAAGAAGTAGGCCTCAGGCCCGGGCAGGATCCATCCTGGTGGAGTAATCCATGTTTCGGCGTCGTGGGGTCAGCCCCGCACTCTCGATGGCGGCGACGATCTGCGGCTCCTGCATTTCGTGGACCGTTCCGGCCGACGAGACGACGTTTTCTTCGATCATCGTGCTGCCCATGTCGTTACAGCCAAACGCCAGAGAGGCATTGCCGAGTTTCGGGCCCTGGGTGACCCACGACGCCTGCAGGTTGTCGATGTTGTCGAGATAACATCGCGCGACGGCAAGCGTGCGGAGGTACTCCGCACTTGTGACCTCGTCGCCACCCAGTTCGGTATTCTCGGCCTGGTAAGTCCAGCAGATGAAGGCGGTGAACCCGCCGGTGCGATCCTGAACTTCACGGACGCGACGGAGATGCTCGACGCGTTCCTCTCGGGTCTCGATGTGTCCGAACATCATCGTGGCGGTGGAGCGTAGCCCCTGTCGGTGCCCTTCCTCCATGACGTCGAGCCATTCGTCGGAAGAGCACTTGTTCTTCGCAAGGCGCGTGCGCACCGAATCGACGAGGATCTCGGCTCCACCACCGGGTATCGAGTCGAGACCCGCGGCACGCAGGCGCTCGAGGGTCTCCGCCAGTGTCAGCCGGGAGGCCTTGCGGATATGGGTGATCTCGGGTGGCGAAAGGGCGTGGAGCCAGAGATCCGGGAACGAGGTCTTCAGCCTCCGGAACAACTCCTCGTAGTAGTCGATCTTCAGCTCCGGGTTGTGTCCACCCTGTAACAGGATCTGATTGCCGCCGAGGTCATAGGTTTCGCGGATCTTCTGTTCCACGACTTCCGGTGAAAGGACATAACCCTCTTCGTGTTTCGGTGCACGATAGAACGCGCAGAAATTGCAGAATGCGTTGCAGATATTCGTGTAGTTGATGTTGCGATCGATGATGTAGGTGACGACGCCATCGGGGTGTTTGGTTCGGCGAACAAAGTCCGCCAGCGCACCGAGGTTTGCAACCGTTTCATGATGAAGGAGATCGAGCGCTTCCGACTCGTCGATCCGCTCTCCGCCAAGGATCTTCTCGTGAATGGAATCCAGTCGTTGACGATCTTGCATGCGATCTCTCTATCTTCCTTCCGCCAGACGTGCGGCGGTCTCGTGGCATCCCGTGGACTGTTGGAGTGCGAGCCGAATAGGGGGCGCCTCGTCGATGAGGCCAAGGTCTGCGGCCAGGCCGAAGAATCGTTTCATCGCCTCGACCTCTGCCGAGCCGAGTCGGAAATGGATGTTCTTACGGAGGTACTCGCCTGCCAATTCCGGATTACGGATTCCGTCAAACTCGTAGTCGTTCGAGATCGACTCGATCGCCGCGACCCCCTTCCGGCGGGAGTCGTGAAGCCTCCGGTAGGTCTCCCGATTCAGAGCCCCGGGTCGGGAGAACCATGCAGCGAAGACGAATGGGAGGCCGGTCCAATCGGTCCACTCGGTGCCGAGATCCAGCACGTTGCAGGACGAGGGGTAGGATTCGAAGAGCGCCTTATCCCCGATGCGGACCACGGCATCGAATCGATCGAGCGAATCTTTCAGGTCGACCGGACCCACCTCGGCCCGGGGCTGGACACCGAAGCGTTCCGCGAGAAGCACTTGCGCGAGCACGTTACTCGTCCGCGATTCGGGGTCGAGCGCGAGGGAGCCGATCCGATCCAATGGCTTCCTCGATACGATCAGCACCGATCGGGATGGCCCCCGCGTCACGATTCCGAGTCCGGAGATCAACTCCAGGTCTCGCAGCTCCGTGAGTCCGATGATCGGGATCAGTGCGATATCGAGTTCGCCCGAGACCATTCGTTCCGCCAGGCGCGACGGTACCTCGTACTCCAGTCGCAGCGCTCCGCGTACGGCGTCCTCTTCCAGCCCGTAGACCAGCGGTCGGGCATTGAGGTACGAGACGGCGCCGACGCGCGGACGCATCAGGCAACCGCCGCATCAAAACGATGGAGTTCGTTGTACAACGAGTCGCGTTGTATCGGTTCACGACCGGCATCGCGGATGAGACGCAGCAGCTCGTCCATCGCGAGTCCGGGGGGAGTCTTGGCACCCGCCATGTGAACCACTTTCTCCTCGACGACCGTACCGTCGATGCAGTCGGCGCCCATGTTCAGGGCGGTCTGCGCGATTCGTTGCGAGATCATGATCCAGTAGGCCTTGATGTGGTCGAAGTTGTCTAGCATCAGGCGCGAGACGGCCACCGTGAGTAGATCGTCGAAACCGGTCGGTCCCGGCAGATGGTCGATGGCCGTGTTCTCCGGATGGAACGCGAGAGGAATGAAGCACATGAATCCGCCGGTCTCGTCCTGCAGGGCGCGAAGCCGACAGAGATGTTCGATTCGCTCGTCGAGACGCTCGATGTGGCCGTAGAGCATCGTGGCATTGGATCGGAGTTCGTGTTCGTGGGCGGTTCGGACGATTTCCAGCCAGCGCTCCGCCGGAATCTTCTTCCGGTACAACTCTTGCCGAACCCGCTCCACCAGCACCTCCGCTCCTCCGCCGGGAAGTGAGCCGAGACCCGCGGCCTTCAGGTCTTCGAAAACCTGATCGAGCGGAATCTTGAATCGTTTTGCGAAGAAGTCGTATTCGGAAGCGGTGAACGCCTTGACGTGCATCTCCGGTCGGATCTTCCGGATACCGGAGACGAGGTCCGTGTAGAACTCGTACGGATAGTCCGGGTTGTGACCGCCGACGATGTGGACCTCCGTCAACGGTTCGTCGTCGCGTTTCCTGACCTCGGAAAAACACCGCTCGAGATCCCAGCTCCAACCCTCTTCCTTGTTGCGGTACGGGCGATAGAACCCGCAGAACTTGCAGTCCACGGTGCAGACGTTGGTCGGATTGAGATGCATGTTACGAACGAAGAACGCTCGATTCCCGTTCTTGCGCTCGCGGACGATGTTTGCCATCGCGCCTACGGCCATCAGTGCGCGGGATTCAAACATGCGAAGACCATCGTCGAACGTCAGCCGAGTGCCGTCCATGACCTTGCCGTAGATGTCTTGGAGCCCGCTTTGACGGGCCAGTGTCTCGATGATCTTGCTCATGATTCCTCTCGACGAACGGTCCTCATCCTTGCGGCGAGCATTATAGGAACCCCCCGAATCACGGTCAATTTGATGACGATGCCTCTGCTACCATGGGGCCTCGACCCCGAGGAGACCGGCATGTGTGGATTTATCGGCGTGATCGGATCGACGAACGCGGTCCAGGAGATCTACGACGGTCTCGTCGCCGTCCAGCATCGGGGTCAGGATGCGGCCGGAATCACCACCTACGACTCGACGTTTCACGTCAAGAAGGGTGAAGGCCTGGTCCGCGACATCTTTTCGCTGGCGAACATCGAGCGACTACGTGGGTCGCTGGGCGTGGGGCATGTCCGCTATCCGACCATCGGTTCCGGAGGCGGGGAAGACGCCCAGCCGTTCATGGTCAATTTCCCCCACGGAATCGTCATGGCCCACAACGGGAATGTGGCCAACTATGACGAGCTAGCCAAGGATCTGGCGGACGACGGCCGACGACACCTGATGTCTCGTTGCGACGTCGAGGTCGTCCTGAACGTCTTTGCCAACGCGCTGGCGGAGGCACCCGGTGGAGTCTTTTCGCTGGACTCGTATCACGCGGCCGTCGGTGAGGTCTATCGTCGCGTTCGTGGAGCTTACAGCGTCGTGGGCTTCGTCGCGGGGCAGGGGATGTTCGCCTTTCGCGACCCCTACGGCATCAAGCCGATTGCGATGGGGCGGAAAGCCGTCGCCGGCGGGCATGCCTACGCGTTTGCCTCGGAGTCCGTCGTTCTGACGACCATCGGTTACGAACGCATGGCGGCGGGGCCACCCGGAGAGGCGCTGTTCGTGGATATGGACGGTAACGTCCACTCGAAACAGGTTGCGCCTCCAAAGCACCATCCGTGTGTCTTCGAATACGTCTACTTCGCCCGTCCCGATTCCTACCTGGAAGACATCTCCGTCTATCAGTCCCGAGTTCGAATGGGCGAGCGACTGGCGAAGACGTTTCAAGCGAGTGGGTTGAACGCGGACGTCGTGATTCCGGTTCCCGACTCCGGGCGCACTGCGGCACTCGCCATGGCGCAATCGCTTGGCCTCCCGTACCGCGAGGGGCTGGTCAAGAATCGCTACGTCGGTCGCACTTTCATCATGGCGAACGACAGCGAGCGCCGTCGTTCCGTGCGGAGCAAGTTGAATACGATCGACGAGGAGTTCCGGGGCAAGCATGTCCTCCTCGTTGACGACTCGATCGTCCGCGGAAACACGAGCCGCCAGATCGTTCATCTCGCGCGCGAGGCGGGGGCGAAGTCGGTGGTCTTCGCTTCGACATCTCCGCCGCTGGTGCATCCATGCGTGTACGGGATCGACATGAGCACCCGTCGTGAGTTTGTCGCTCGTGACCGGACCCACGAACAGGTCGCAGAGCAGATCGGCGCCGATGCGGTGCTCTACCAGGGCCTCGACGATCTTCTCGACTCCGTTCGTGAGGGGAGCAGCCGGATCACGAATATGTGTTCAGCATGCTTTTCCGGGAACTACCCGACCGGCGACATCACCCCGGAAACGCTGCTTCGGATCGAAAACGAACGCATCGATCAGGGCAAGTGAGACGCCGGAGACTGGTCCTTGCAGGACCCACGGACTTCTCGTTCGTTCGGACCACCTTCAGCCACGGCTGGTCGGACCTCGCACCCTTCTCCGTCTCCGATGACGGCCGCTGGCTCGAGTGCACCGTACGATTGGACGACCTCCGCGCAATCGACCTCAGGATGGAGCGCGACGGGGCTCGTCGCGTAAACCTGATCGTGACCGGCGGTCGAAAACCGTCGGATCTCGATTCGGCGAGGTCCATCACGACTCGAATCCTGCAACTCGATCTGGATCTTGCGGCCTTCCGTCGTGCGATGCGTGGAACCGATCGTTGGGACTGGATGGCCCGCGGTGGGTGGGGCCGGATGCTACGCGCGCCGACGGTGTTCGAGGATCTCATCAAGATGATCCTGACGACCAACTGCTCGTGGGCGTTTACCCGCAAGATGGCGGCGGGCCTGGTGGATCGGGCCGGAAGTCCCGGGCCATCGGGACGACGCGCGTTCCCGTCCCCGACACAGATTGCGGCGTTGCCGAAGGGTTGCCTTCGCGACGAGATCCACGCCGGCTATCGTGCGCCCTACCTGCGGGAAATTTCCGAGCAGGTCGCTTCCGGGAAGATTGACCCCGAAGGGTGGGTCGACGACCCACGGGAGATCCCTGAGATGAGGAAGAGCCTTCTCGAGCTGCCGGGAGTCGGCCCCTACGTCGCCGACAACATCCTGCGTCTGCTCGGACGCCCGTCGGGTCTGGGGCTCGATTCGTTCTTGCGTGGGAAGTATGCCGAGGTGTTTCATGGGGGACGGACCGTGAAGGATCTCACCATCGAGCGCCGCTACCGATCCTGCGGAGAGTGGCGGGCCGTCGCCATGTGGTGTGAGATGACTCGGGACTGGTTCGACGACGACGGTGTACGTGTGAGGAGTTGACCATGAATACGATCGACATCGTCCTGCTGGGCATCGCTTGTGCGCTCGTCATCGTCGGGATGTGGAAGGGGCTCGTACGCGTACTGGTCGGAGTGGCGGCATTGGTCGCCGCGTTCGCGTTGGCCGCGCGGTATCACGCGCCCCTGGCGGAGCGGCTCGGTGGGGTGGACCTCAGCGACGGCTGGTTGCCGATCCTGGCCTACCTGCTGATCTTCGTCGGCGTGATGCTCGCCGGAGGACTTATCGCATTCCTCATCCGTCGGGTCCTCAAGGCGGCGATGCTCGGCTGGCTCGACCGGCTGGCCGGTGGGGCTCTGGGGTTGCTGGCGGCAGCGGTTCTGGCGGGGGTGCTTGTGCTCCCGTTGGTCGCCTACATGCCGAACAGTAGCGGCGTCCTCCGCGGTTCGGTGCTCGCACCCTACGCTGTGGTCGTAGGCGATCTGGCGACCTCCCTGGCGCCCTCGGGACTCTCGGATCGGTATCGCGAAAATGTCAAGGATCTTCGTCGCGAATGGCAGCGGCAGGACGATCAACGAGACGCGATCTGATCTGTTAGAATCGCGGTCTTCATAAGGAACTCGCCCCTTGTCCGCCGGAACCATCGTCGAACCGGATTCATTCAGCGCTGAAGAGCAAGCCGCCCTGGCGCCGTACTTTACCAACCTGGATGGCGACGTCTTCGCCATGACGAACCTCCCCGAAGTGGTGAAGGGGGCGTTGTTCGCCCGCTACTCCCGCTCAGCAAAATCCCTTCGACGCCTGTTCCTCGACGAATTCCATGACCAGGTTGCAGAGGTTCACTCGACATCCGGCGTCGGTACCGCGCGTGCCGAGAAGCTCTACGAGAAAGTCTTCCTGGAGTACGGTGACGATTCGGTGGCGCAACTCGGTGGCGTTCACCTGGCGTGCGAGAACGTCTCGAACATCTTGACCAAGCTCCTGGAGTGGGGTCGGTTGATGGCGTACCTCGAGCAGTCGACGCGGTACGTGCCCTACACCGATCGCCCCGGTGGCGACTTCAAATACCATCGCCCGCGTGAGTTGCACGGTGGCCCCCTCGAATCTCAATACCGCGAGACGCTGGATCTTGCGTTCTCCACCTACTGTCGCTGGTTGGGGCCGGTCACGGAGCTGTGGGCGGAGAGGTATCCCCGAGAGGAGGGGACGCCGAAGGGTGTTTACAAGCGCACGCTTCAGGCAAAAGCGTTGGATACATTGCGCGGGCTGCTGCCCGCCGCGACCACGGCCAACGTCGGGATCTACGGGACGGGGCAGGCCTACGAGGCTCTGCTCCTACGGCTCAAGGCCTCGCCTCTGGCAGAAGCCCGCTCCGTCGCGGATGCCATGCTCATCGAGCTGCGGAAGGTCATCCCCGCATTCCTGCGCCGAGTGGATCTCCCGGACCGGGGCCAGGTCTGGAGTCGATACTTCGCGGACGTTCGGGAGGCATCACGGGATCTGACGAAAGCGTTGACGGAAGATGTGGTCGGTAGCGCTGCCGACGAGGTGGTGCTTACCGATTTCGATCCCGACGGCGAGACCAAGATTGTAGCGGCCGCCATGTACGCCGTTTCCGATCTGCCCGATCGACAGCTGATCGAGATGGCACGCGGAATGACTCACGAGCAGCGTCTTCGGGTGCTGCGGACCTACGTCGGCGATCGAACCAATCGGCGACATCGGCCCGGTCGCGCATTCGAGCGCACGGCCTATCGTTTCGACGTCCTCACGGACTACGGCGCGTTTCGTGACCTGCAGAGACATCGGATGTTGACGCTCGAGTGGCAGCAACTCTCCGCGGCGCACGGTTACAACGTGGGCGAGGCCGTCGAGGCCGTCGGCGCGCTGTCCGAATGGCAGGAGGTCATGCGGCGGACGGCCGAACTCCACGGTCGGATCCTCGATGCCGGCCTACCCGCGGTGGCTTCGTATTGCATCCCGATGGCCTATCGCGTTCGGTTCTACATGGACATGAACGCGCGGGAGGCGATGCACACTCTGGAGCTGAGGACGGCGCCCGCAGGGCATCCGTCGTATCGAAGGGTCTGTCAGAAGATGCACCGACTCATTGCCGAAGAGGCGGGACACACGGCCGTCGCGGAAGCGATGAAGTACGTGGACCATGGTGAGGTCGAGCTCGAACGGCTCGAGGCGGAGGCAGCGGCCGACCGGAGACGGCAGTCCCCCGAGAGCTAATCGTCCTGGTCGGGGTACAGCAGCCTGTAAAGATCCTGCGCGACATCGCTCATGCCCGTCGGAGTCTCGCCGTCTTCAAGCAGCAGGTCCCCGTTGCCTTGCCTGATTGCGGACTTGAGCAGCGGCCCCAGGGCGCCCTCGGCGTCTCGGATCCAGAGAACGTCGTAGAGCCGCAGCAACTCATCCTCGGTCAATTCCCGCTGGACTCCAAGGCTACGGAGAGCCGCGGTCTCGACCCGTGCGGAGATTGCGACGAGACGTCGCTGGCTGAGATCCAGATCTTCGTCACGGATCAACCAGAACGTCTCCCGGAGTCCCGGGAGCCCGTTGGTCTGGATTCGAGTTCCGGGCATCCGCAGGCGGCGATCCGTGATGATCTGTGCGCCGTCACTGCCCATCAGGTAGGCCATGAGAACGGCGATGGCCGGCTCGAGCCGTTCGACGGTCTCGTCCCAATCACCGAGGGCATCGACGGCCATCCGTTCGATCGATTCTGCCATGTCGCCGGTGGTCGGAAAGAACGTCAGGTCCTCACCGCTGATCGTCCCGTTGCTTTCCGACAACACCTCTGCGATTTGATCCCTGAGCCAGACGAGCATCAATTCGGTTTGAAGCTCCAGATAATCTTCGGGATCCTCTGTCGTCGAGAGCGGAACGCCCTGGTCGTCGAGGACTCTTCGCCAGCCGTCCGCGCGGGTTGCATTCGACGCGCGTGACATCGCTGCGTTTTCACGAAGTAGGGTGATCATCAACGGTCGGACCCGGTCCTGCAGGACACCGGAGATTCCCGAAACGTCGAGATCCTCTCCGAAATGTTTTCGCGAGGCATTTTCGAGGATCTCTCGAGTTGTCTCGAGCACCGTGTCGAGAGCCTGATCCACCCGTTCGAATCCGCCCGGCTCCGGGTGGATCTCCTCGAAGAACCAGGAACGCAGAAGGCCACGGGCTTCCGTACGAACGGCGGTGGTGATCCCGTCGTCATGCCAGCCCAACTCGTCGCGGTAGCTCAGCAGGCTTGGGGGCTGCGCGCCCGGAGGGAAGAACGCTCGCGCTCGGATCCGGGAGGAGGTGACCACGAGAGAGTCCCAGTTGGCCCGGTCGGTCATCCGCACCCCGGCGTTCTCCTCGATCCAGTCCTCCGGCGACTTCGGCTTCTCACCGTCCGAGTTGGTGGCCCGTACGGTCAGGACGTACTCGAGACTCCCGTCGTCGTAGACCACCGTCTCCATCAGGATCTCGATGCGATCGCGACAGCCGACGCAGACAATCGCCAGTAAGACGACCATCAGGCCGCAGAGGCGTCTTGTGAGGAGACGTCGATCGTTCATGACGATCCGAGTCTAGCCCACCGCCGGCGGGGCGCAAGGCGTCGGGCAGGTTGCGGAGGGGGGGCTGTCTGAGCCATTATCAACGGCCGCATATTCCCGGGAGACTATCGTGATTCGATCGGAAAACCACAGCTCGTACCCGCGTGTCGGGGACTCGCCCCTGGATCAGCAGCTACGGACCGCCCGTCGTCGTTTCGATGCCGGGAAGATCGATCGAGACGCGTGGCTCGAGGCGGTCGACGAGGCCACGACGATCGTTGTCGCCGAGCAGAGTCGAGCCTTCATTGACATCGTGACGGACGGCGGCGTTGGGCACGACGGCCCGTGGTCCGCATCCGTCTCGGCGGTTGACGGTCTCGAGAGCGGCGAATGGGTCCGATGGTTCGAGACCAATTTCTACGATCGTCGCCCCGTCGTCGTCGGCGATCTTCGTCGTCGTCATTCGTGGCTGGGGCACGGCGCCGAAGTCGCGGCAACCGTTTCGCTTCGCAAGCCGGTGAAGGCGGTGATGACCGGTCCGGCGACGTTCGTGCGGCTGGCTCGGGACGAGCACTACATGGACGCGGACAAACTCGCGGATGACTATGCTGCAGTCTTGGCAGACGAGGTGACGGAGTTGCGGGGTGCCGGGACGAGCCATTTCCAGTTCGACGAGCCGCTCCTCTGTCGCCATCCCGAAGATCTTGACCGGATCGTCCGAACGTTGACCCCGGTCGTTGCCGCCGCAGGCGAGGGAGCCGTGACGACGTTGTCCACGTACTTCGGCAACCTCAACGCATCCGCCGATCGTCTGGGAGAGTTGCCCTGCAGTCATCTCGGACTTGACATGACGGCGGGATCCGGGAACGACCACGTCTTGAAGCGAGTGCCGGACGGGATGGGGGTGAACCTCGGACTGTTCGATGCCACTCGTTCCGCCCAGGAAGACGCCAACGACGTGGCGATCCGACTTGAGACTCATCGCGGCACCCTCGAGTCGCGGGACGTGATCGTCGGTCCGAACACCGGTCTGGAATTACTCTCCCGAGATCAGGCGTTCGATAAACTGCTCCATGCGCGATATCTGGTCGAAAAACTTCAGAAGGAGTGGTCGTGGCAGTGAAGACAACGGTTCACGGCGCGTTCCCCAAGCCACAGCCGCTTCTAAGAGCCCGCTGGCTCTACGCCGAAGAGGAGATCGACGCCGACCTCCTCCAGAAGGCCCAGCACGAGGCGACCGCGGGATTCCTCGGTCTCCAGAAAGAGTTGGGAGTCACGCTACGCACGGACGGCCAGATGGATCGCGATGACATGATCTCGTTCCTTGCCGACAGGGTGCACGGCCTCCAGCGAGGCGGGCTCGTGCGAGTCCTCGGCAACCGTTACTATCGCCGCCCGATCGTCGACGACGCACTGAAATCCGATGAGCCACTCACCGTCGACGCATGGCAGTCGGCCAATCGAGACGCGGGCGACACACCGCTCAAGGCGGTCCTCACCGGCCCGTACACGTTGATGCACTGGTCCTCCAACGAGCACTATCCCGACCGCAAGTCGTGTGCCTCCGGTTTCGCCGACGTGATCTGCGAGGAGGCCGGGAGGCTGGTCGCCGCCGGCGTTCGCGATCTTCAGATCGACGAGCCCGCGGCGGGTGTCTACTCCGGCGAGATCGATTGCGTGCTGGAGGGAGTTCGACGTGTCGCCGATGCCATCGGGGATGATTGTCGTCTGTGGCTTCAGCTGGCCTACGGCGACTACGCCGAGCTTCTGCAACGGATCGGAGAGGTTTCGATCCACGGTCTGTCACTCGAGATGGCAAACAACCGGATGGCCACGCTCGACGTCCTGTCCGGCCTTCCGGGGTCGCTGCAGATCGCCGCAGGGGTCGTCGATGCTCAGAATGAACAGATCGAGAGCGTCGATACACTCGTCGAGCGGGCGAAGAAGGTCGCGGCCATTACGGGCGAGGATCGGCTCTGGCTGGCTCCGGATGCGGGCCTCCGCTATCTCTCGCCGGACGTTGCGACATCCAAGTTGAGAAACCTCGCCGCCGCGGCGCAAGCGATCTGACGCTAGCGATCCTCGAGGGAGGCGAGGGCCTCCCGGCTGGCCTCGAGTAGCGCCTCGGCCGATACCGGACCACCCACCGCGGCACGCATCCACGCGTCGGGTGTCAGACGACCCAACCGCGTGACGCGCTCAAACTCCTTGCCGAAGTCTCCGTCATGCAGCTTCCGGGCGACCTGAAAGGCGATCAGGTGTCCGAGCGGGTAGTCGGGCAGGTAGAGCCCCGACGAGATCATATGAGAGTAGACCGCCAGGATCTCGGAATCCTGGACACCGAACACCGGCGCGAAGTAACGGTTCCAGGTCTTGCGGGCGATCTCGAGAGTGGCGACCCGGAGTTGAGCCGGTGTGGCTTCGGGGTTCTCGTACAGGAATCTCCACACCGCCATGTCGACCAGGGCCACGCCGCCGATCTCCGCCGTGCCCCATAACGTGTCCAGAGCTTGCATGTGGTGGGCGTCGCTCTCGCCGGGGTCGAGACCCAGAAGCTCTAGATCGCGCTCCTGAAAGGTGAAGGCCAGGGCCTCCGTGAAGGCCGTGTTCGGCACTCCATTCAGCCACCAGTGGTCCATCGAGTTCAGGGAGAACACCTGCTCCACGTTGTGGCCCAACTCGTGGACCGCGATGTTGTAGCCCTTGTAGTCCATCCCGTCGGCGCCGATGCGAGTACGAAGATGGGCCCGATCTTCCCGCCGTACGGCCCCCATCGCATGGCCCGCGCCGCGTGAGGGGTCGACGGCGATCTTGCTGGACAGGAACGCCGCTCGCTCCTCGGAGAACCCGAGTCCCGTCAGGATTCCCGGAAGTCCGTTCTGGACCGATGCGACGTCGGGATAGCGCGCCCGGACCGCATCGTTCAGCTGCGATTCGGTGATGGTGCCCCGTGCCTTGAACCCGTCATACCAGATATCGAAAGGTTCCAGGTCACGCCCAAGTCGTCGGCGGATCCGATCACCCATCGCTCGAAACGCGTCCGATGTAAGGACCGACTGAAGCAGTTGTTCGACTTCTTTCTCGGGAATCTGCCGGTCCCACTGAAACCGTCGATCGACAAACGTCGGAGCCGTCGGGCAGTAGGGGTCCGCCTGACGCACGGCGCGGAAGACTCCGAGTAAGGCCTCATAACGCTGATCCTGCTCACGGGGACCGGTGACAGCCTCGTCCGGGGCCTCCACCGCAAACACCCGGTTCTGGTCGGGATCCCAGAGCTGCGCATCGTTGTCGATCACCGACTGTGGGATCTCCTGATGCACGATGCGCTGCATGACGCGGTAGATCATGCGTTGACGTTCGAGCCCGTCGGCACCCTCCGCATACTGGGACTTGAGCTCGTCTCGGAGTCCCCAGTGCGTAATAAGGCGGAGCCCCTCCGGAAACAACCGTTGGCCGGCGGGAGTCACCAGCCGGTCCATTCGAATATTGTAATTTGCGATGTATTGCCCGGCGTCGTTGAACGCGCGACTGATCTCCTGCGAAACAGCCGGCGGGATGCGCTGTGCAAAACGATCCATCATTCGGGACTCCGCCCACTGGCGTCGAGTCCACTGCGAGCCACTTGTGAGCCGGGCATCGAGATCGCTTAGCGGGAAGTTGAGCAGCGCGAAGAAGGCGACTCCGGTTTGAAAGAGATCGCCGTCCACGTGGGCGGTGGCGTCGAAGTCACCGAGAAGTCGATCCACCGGATGGATCTCGCCGGTGTCGAGGTCGAACGGCGACCGGATGAGGCGTGAGACCTCATGCAGGTGTCCGTCCACCTGTTCGAGGACGGCTTCTAGACGATCGAACCCGGACTCCAGTGCCTCTCCGCGAGGGACAAAGTTCTCATGGCAGAAACGAGAGAATTTCTCGGCGTCGCCATCTTCATCCCACCAGAGGTTGGCAACTTGCTCGACACCCATCCGGATGCGTCCGCTCTCTGCGTCGCCGTGTTGTTCGATAAGACCGGCCTGTACCGCCTTCACCGTATCCACCGGGATCGACCCCGTAGCCATCGCGGGCGACGCGGCCAGGACAATCCCCAACCCGAACATCAAGGCTTGTCTCAATCCCATGGCATCAACTCCCACTCTGAAGGGCGATCAATCGACGGATGGCGTCACCGACAAGACCGTTGGTCTCTGCCTCGGAACGACCGTGACTCTCGAAGATCACGCGAACGTTCGCCCCCTTGCGGGCGCTGGCGATGGGCCGGGTCTGAAAACGGACCTCCGGGAACTCCCGGGCGAGCTTCTCGATAAGCGGTTGCAACGCCGCCTCGTCTGTCGTCGGCGACTCGATTTCGCGGCGGACGACATAGTGGCGTGGTCGAAGTTCACGGATCGACTCGGTGACTTCCGCCAACATCGCTTCCGATTCGCGAGGCATCCCGGGAAGACAGAGCAACGCGGGACGACCGGCTAGACGTAACCAGATGCCGTTGGCGACACCGATTTCGTTCTTCAATGGCTGAGATCCCACCGGAATCTGACACAGCTTGTCTCGGGTGATATTCATCGCCGCCGAGCCGACGACCCCCTTATGGGAGAGCCGGGTGTACGCGTCGTCAACCCAACGATGGGCCAGCGGGGCCGAGGAGAGCGGGCGTCCATAGACATCCGAGACCGCTTCGAGGGTGCAATCCCGCCGGGCCGGACCCAGCCCTCCGGTCACCACAACCAGCTCCGGCTTTCGCGACTCTGCCTCGGCGATCGCGTCGCGAACGGCCTTGAGGTCGTAAGGAACAATCGTCGCTCGCCGAATGATGGCGCCATGCTGTCTTGCGAACGACGCCAGCGATCGGAGATGGTCGTCTCGCACGTCTCCGGCGAGTAGGTCTTCGCCGACGAGGATCACCTCGAAGGCCATCGGTTCTACCCGTCGCGACGGGAGGTTCGCGTCATCAGAGAGCATGGTTCCACACTGTTAGGGAGTCTTGAACCACGGACTATAGCGCACTCGATGGCTACCCCGGTAGGCGCAGGCGTTCTCCGGGGTGGATCACCGAACTCTCGGTAAGACCGTTGACGTTCAGAAGCTCCTGGAGTCGGACTCCATGGCGGAACGCGATGCGAATCAAGGAGTCTCCCGATCGGACGACGTGCACCCTGGCGCTGCCGCCGCCGACCCGCAGTTTCTGGCCGGCGCGTATCAGGCTGCTGCCGCGGGGGATCCCGTTCATGGCCCGCAGTTCCGTCAGGCGGATTCCGTAGCGACTTGCGATTCGGGACAATGTATCGCCAGAGCGAACCACATGAGCGGTGGAAGTTCCCTTGCCGCCGACGAGAAGTTTCTGTCCAACGCGAATGAGGCTCTTCGAGCGGGGGAGTCCATTCAATTGTCGCAACGTCGCGAGGGACATCCCGTGCGCGGTCGCGATGTCCGTTAGATTGTCTCCCGGTTGCACGATGTAGACGTCGTTGTCGGTGGCGGCCATCCGATAGTCCGGATCCACACCTCGTTGTTGAAGCTCGGCGAGTGTGCCGGTCGGCAGCCAGACAGTCGAATCCTTTGGAAGGGTGTAACCCGACTGGGTCGCGTGTCGGGTCCAGGCGGGATTGATCGCCGCCAGCTCGTCGCTGGAGAATCCAAATGCCGTGGCGAGTCGTGAAACGTTGGTTCGGGTCTCGAGAACGATCGAGTCCAGATTAAATTCCGGCTCCGGCGAGTGCCCCTCGGGAAAGAACTCTTCGGCCCTCTGTGCCACGTTGCGCGCCGCAAGAAACTCCGAGTAGAAATTCTTCGACGCGAATCCGAAGAGGCGACCGCGGTACTCACGGAAGATGGTGACGTAGTCATCGCCATGCTGTCCCTGGGCGCGTTGGATGCCGCCGACGCCATGGTTGTAAGCGGTCAGGGCCAGGGGCCAGTTGCCGATCCGCGAGTGGGCATCGGCCAGGTAGGCGGCGGCACCGTGGGCGGCCGACACGGGATCCAGTCGCTCGTCGTAGGCGGCGCTGATCGTCATGAAGCGTCGACCGGCTCCTCGGGTGAATTGCCACAGTCCGACCGCGTTGGCGCTGGAGCGGGCGGTCCACTGGAACGACGACTCAACGTGTGGGAGGTAGGCGATGTCCTCGGGGAGTCCGGCGTCGCGGAAAATTTTTCGGAAGATGTCGTCGTATCGATAGCTGATCTCAAGCCCACGCATGAAGCGTTCACGCATTCCCCGTTGGGTCCGAATGCGAAGCGCTGCGTCCAGCACGGCGTCATGGCCGCCGGCCTCGGTCAGCCGCAGCGCCCATTCCTTCTGCTCGTCGGTGAGTGGGGTGCCGTCGCCGACGGACGCGGACAGGGTCTCGAGGCGAGATCGCCATCGATCCTGAGTCGATTTGAGGAAGTCCTTTTGATGCTTCGAGTAACGAGTCTCGATCTTGCCGGGCAGGTCCACCACCTCGTAGATGACCTGGGGGTAGTCGAGGTCATGAACGGCGACCTGTTCCATGGACCAGGTACCGAAGACTTTCTCCCAGAACTCGACGTTTCCTCGAAGTTCGGGATAGGTGGGGAAAGGGTCCTCCGCGAGGGCGGGGACGAAGAGTGTCGACAGAAGAAACAGGAGAACCCATCGAGTTCGAGCCGCTAGATCCATCATCGAGCTCCGGGAATTCCGCCGCGTGGCCAGACTACCAATATAGGAGTGGAAGTCATGCTCGGCAACGGTGGAAAGTCCCGAATCGCCCTGAGAGTGGGTGTTTTCTGGGATTTTGACCTCGAGAGGCCCGGGATTCTAGCGCTACGCGATCGTCGCATTGACAGATTTCTCGGCCGATGCGCATAATCCGCCATCCTTGCACGGGAGAAAGACAAATGAGAGATCAGGGTCCGGAATATTCGCCCCCTCGCATCGATACGATCGATGGCGGGGCATTGCTAGAACTGCTCGGTCCGGCACAGGGCTACGGTGTGGGCGAGATCGCTCCAGCGCCCGACGACCTCAACCTGGGTGTGAAGGGTCGTTAGACCCTTTCTCGTCGGCCAGTTCTTCGACGACGCTCGGGCGGCCCTCTCGCAGGAGAGAGTAACCGCCCCAGCCGCATACCACGGTGTAGAAGAGCGCACGATGGAGTAGTGCGGCTGCCGCTGCCGCCCCCTCGTCTACACCGATCTGCACGTAGAACGCCGTCAGCGCGGCCTCGGTCACGCCGATGCCGCCCCAGACGCCGATGACGACGCCCACGACGTAGCCCAGGCAGACGGCTGCCGCCAACGCCAGAAGCGGCGCTTCGATTCCCAGGGCGCGAAAGACGAGGGCATTGGCGAGACAGAGCGATGTGAATGCAGCCGCAGCCCACAGAAGATCAATGACGTAGCTGCGCCACGGCCCTCCCTCGAAGAGGAGCGGGCGAAAGAGCTCTCGAATCAGGCCATCCGTGTGTCGATCGGAATCTTTCGAACGTAACCGCGCCGGAATCCACGCGACGAGTCGGTCATGGATGGCCGGTCGACCGATCCGTTCCCAGACCCATCCACGGGCCCAGCCGATGAAGATCAGGAGTCCGATCGCCGCCACGCCGATGGTTGCCAGCAGGACGCCTCCGGTGGGCAGCGAGGGGGCCAGGGCGATGACGAGGACCGCGGCAAACAGCGTGTTGCCGAGGACGTTTGTCACCTGATCCGCCAGCGCCCAGCCGTAAGCCGATGCCCATCCCCACTTGCGTCGACGACGCAACAGCGCCGCACGCAAGACACCGCCCGCGAGTTTTGCGGTCGGTGTGGTCAGGTTCACGAAGGAACCGGCGGCGAGGATCCGCAGAGACAGGCTGTAGGGAACGGGCTCCTTCCTTCGCAGCATCAGACTCCACTTGATGCCCCAGATCAGGAAGCGACCGAAGACCGCGACGCCGGAAAGGAGGAGCCAGAAGGGGTCGGCCTGAAGGGCGATATCCAGGACCTGTCTTGGACCCAGGGAGTGGAGTGTCCACGCCATGACCCCAACGCCGACGACGATCAGCGAGTAGCGCAGGGCGCGCTTGACGAGAGTCCGTGGCAACGGTCAGTCGATAGGGTAGAGCCGGGTCAACTCGCTCTTGAGATACTTCAGAGCATCTTCCGGGTCCGACGAGACGTGAAACAGATCGAGGTCTTCCGGCGAGATCGTCCCCCATCGAACGAGGGCATCGAAGTCGACGATTTCGTTCCAGAACTCTTCGCCGTAGAGAACGATGGGCGTCTCCTTGGTGCTCTTCTGCGTCTGGAGCAGGGTGAGGAGCTCGAAGAGTTCGTCCATGGTTCCGAAGCCACCCGGAAAAACGACAAGCGCCTTTGCCAGATAGACGAACCAGAACTTCCGCATGAAGAAGTAGTGGAACTCGAAACCGAGCTCTCGTGTGACATACGGATTGGACGAGGGCTCCTGCGGCAGGCTGATGCCCAGCCCGATCGATTTTCCCCGCGCTTCCGAAGCGCCACGGTTGGCGGCTTCCATGATTCCGGGACCGGCGCCGGAGCAGACGATGTAGTGCTTGTCCTCCGGGTCGAGGCTCTTCGACCATTCCGTGAGGCCACGCGCGATCGTTCGCGCATCCTCGTAGTAGCGGGACAGTTTCTTCGTCGTCTCCGCTCGAGTGATCTGGGCGTCATCCCCACCCTTGCGGGCGTCGTCCAGCGCCTTCGCCGCGTCCTCGCCATCGGGGATCCTCGCGGAACCGAAGAAGACCACCGTGTCCTCGACCTTGTAGTGTCGAAAACGGGACTGGGGTTCCAGGTACTCCGAGAGGATGCGTATCGAACGGGCGTCACGCCCCTCGAGGAATTCGGGGTTCTTGTAGGCCTTTTTCATGGTCTCACGGTTCGCCGCAGGGGCTCAGCATAGGGGGACAGAACGGCCGCGAGTATACCTTGCTCAGACCGTTGCGTTCGTCGAAGGTGTCGTTCTCTGGAGCGCGGCATGAATCGCCAGGATCGTCGTTCCGAGTCCAAGCCAGACCACACCCAGCGAGACCAGCCAGCCGATGTACGGAATCGTCGCCAGAAGTCGAACGAGCGCAGCACCCAGGAACATCGATAGGTAGACCGAGCGGGCTCGGTGGACGGAAGGTCGCTCATCGGTTCGCCACACGATCATCGTGGGTTGGATGTGAGTCCCGACCCAGTAGACGGCCGGCACCTGGGCGACGAACAGTAGGACGGCGACGACTGCCAGCAACGGCGGGAAGCTGAACAGGACGCCGATGAAGGCTTCGGGGAAGCCGAAGATCACCGCCATCGGAACGGCAATCAGAAGAACCACCAGCAGGAAGGCGATGATGGGGAGGACGATAACCCCGAAGAAACCTATCAAGCCTCCCAGCATCGCCTGCGTTTGCAGAGGACGGATGAGGGCCGCCCCGGCGTCGACTCGTCGCAACGGAACCATCACGAGACACCCGATGATGAACAGAACCAGGGTCTTCCAGATCCATCGGCCGAGCCAGTTGAGAGGTGCGAACGCGGGCTTCTCGGTCTGGGCCCGATCGCGCTTGGCACCCTTCTCGTCGAACTTCAGTTCCCCGCCGACCCGATCCGCTAGATCCTCCGGGGGAGCGCTGCGGGCGACGTAGTTGAGATCGCCGACGATGTGGCTCTCCGGTCGAACGTCGATCTTATCCGCTTCTAGTCTGACGTCACCGCCCATCTGGGAGTCGATGTTGATCGTCCCGGCGGTGACCATCACGTCACCATCGATGGTTCCGCGAAGCGAAACGGTTCCCCCGAAGGCCGTCAGTTTCCCCTTGATGTGGGCACTGGGAAGGAGCGTCACGCTACCGGCGAAGATCATGACGTCCCGCTCGACGGTCCCGGAGATCGTCGTGTTGTTGGTCCAACTACGCAACGAGTCCTGGATCGTTCCGCTGAGGGTGACCGACTGCCCGCAGATATTGACGTCGCCGTCTACGGTCCCGGTGATGTTGAAGTCGTAGGCCGTAAACCCGGAGAGGTCACCGATCACGTGCCCCTGGATATCGGCCGTCGTCGTGGTGAAGTAGAGGTCCCCCTGAAGCGTTTCGTCCTGCCGGACGATCAGACCGTCGCTGAATTTCTCGAACGGGCTCGCGTAGGCATCCGTCGAGAGGCACAGCAGGACCGTCACTACCGACAGCAGCAGTCCCCGGAACCGTCGCGGACCATGAATGATCATCGTTCGAACACCTCAATAGAGGATTCTGAGGGTCCGGCCTTCCGCGCGCACCCTCTTGCGGGTCGGCGGTCATGATCGACGGACTAGCGGTCGCTACCAGGGGATCAACTCCCTCAGTTTTCGGGCCTGCCTGCGGGAGAGCGGAATCTCCTCACCCTCGCCACCGTTCACGAGAATCTGATAGGTCCCCGCCTCCGCAGGCAGAATCTCCTGGATTCGCGACAGGTTGACCAGGTACTGACGATGGGCCCGGAAGAACCGGGGCGCGAGTTGCGTCTCGAGCTCGGTCAGGGTCCGTTCGACCAGGAACCGACCGGTGGTCGTCTGCACAAACACCAGCGTCTCCTCGGCCTCGAACCAGAGCGCCTGTTCCGGGTCCACGACGACGATCTTCGCCCCGCGTCGAGCCGGAATCCGTAGTGGAGAGCGGGACCCTGCAGAACCCTCGCTTCCGAGGGATGCCAGCAGGGAACGGAGGTCGGCCTCTCCGCTCTTCCCATCGACGACCCCCCGGGCGCGATCGAGGGCTTCGGCGAAGCGGGACCGACTGAACGGCTTCAGGAGGTAGTCGATCGAATTCACTTCGAACGCTTGCACCGCGTACTCATCGTAGGCTGTCGTGAAGATGACGGCAGGAAGTGCGTCGAGACGATTCAGGACCTCGAAACCCGTTCCCTCGGGCATCTGTACGTCAAGGAAGACGACGTCCGGTGTCTCGCGTTCGATCAGTTCAACCGCTCCGTCGGCGTTCTCTGCCTCGCCGACAAGTTTGAAGTCCCGATGAGATGTCAGAAGTCGTTTGACCCGCTCGCGAGCCGGCTTCTCGTCATCGACGACGACACAGCGATAGTTCATTCCGTCTCCAGTTCCGTGGGAATCCTAATCCTGGCAATCGTACCGCTCTTTCCGGGGACTCGGGCCAGAGTGATGGAACCGCGCCCCCGATAAAATGCCTGAATTCGTCGTTGCACGTTGTCGAGACCGTGCCCCTCTTCGAATGGCTGTGTCTCGGCGGCGATTCCGACACCGTCGTCAATCACATCCAGATGCAGGGTCTGATCGATCCGGCGAGTGCGAACCGTGATCCGGCCTCCGGTCGCCCGCGGCGCGATCCCGTGAGCGACCGCGTTCTCGACGAGGGGTTGGAGGATCAGACCCGGGACCGGGGTCGGGTCCGCGTCGATGTCGAGGTCCCACTCCACGGAGAGGCGGTCGCCGAATCGCGCCTTCTCGATCTCCAGATAGTTGCGCGTGAATCCGATTTCCTCATGCAGGGGCACCGGTCCCGTATCCGCGACCTTGAACGTGTAGCGAAAGAGATCGGCAAGCGTGAGGACGACCTCCTCGGCCTCTTCGGGGTCCTCGGCCACGAGCGACGAGATCGTGTTGAGTGTGTTGAAGAAAAAATGCGGATTGATGCGCGCTTGAAGTGCCGACAGTTCGGCGCGAGCACGCTCCTCGCGAAGTCGAGACTCGACAAGCCGCACCTCTTCGACCACCCGAAGGGACTCTCGCAATCGGTGTTGCATGCCCTCGTACGCAAAGACCACGCCTCCCACGATCAGGGCCAGGACACCGTTGATGGCGACGATCGCGATCGTCTGGCGAGGGTCCCGAAGAACGAAGAGCGGGTACGCCGTCAGCACGGCGATGCTGCCCGCAATCGATCCGGCCAGCAGCGCCAGGCCGAGGAGCATTCCGCGTACCCACTGGGACACGTTCTGCATGCCGCGAAGCAGCAGGGCATTGGACGATAGCGCCGTAAAACCGACGACGTTCCCGAACAGAACCGAAATCACCACCGTCGGTGACTCGATCGACCCATCCTTGAAGACGCCGACTGCGAGTCCCACGACCGCACCGGACAACGAGCTGGCAGCCGCCCAGAGTAAGATCTGCCGAATCCAGGCAATATCGATTCTTGGAGCCATCAGCTCGACCAGGGGAACATGGCGGCATGATAGCACCGAGAAATCGTATACTCGAAGACACGTCATGGCGAAACCGACACCAGCAAATGCGCTCGTAGACAGTTACGGTCGCGTGCACGACGACCTACGGATCTCGGTCACGGATCGTTGCAACCTCCGTTGTCACTACTGCATGCCCGTCGATCCCGACTGGTTCCCGCGGGAAGAGATCCTCAGTTACGAGGAGATGATGCGCGTCGTTCGCATCGTCGCGACGATGGGAGTGCGAAAGGTGCGGTTGACGGGTGGAGAGCCGCTCGTCCGACGCGACATCTCACGGTTCGTCGCGATGCTGAACGCGACCGACGAGGTTCAGGACCTATCGCTAACGACCAACGGACTTCTATTGGACCGTCTCGCCGAAGAGTTGGCTGCGGCGGGACTCCGCAGGGTTAACGTCAGCCTCGACACCCTTGATGCGGCTCGTTTCGCCGCGGTAACCCGGCGCGATGCGCTGCAAAAGGTCATCGAGGGTCTGCGTGCGGCGACGTCCGCGGGATTGAGCCCGATCAAGATCAACGCGGTTCTCGTCCGCGGAAGTAACGACGACGAGATCGAGAGTCTCGCCGAATATGCACGCGATCACGGGTGGGAGCTACGGTTCATCGAGTGTATGCCGCTGGACAACGACAGGCGCTGGGAGCCCGACCGGGTCGTTACCGGCCAGGAGGTCCGCGATCGCATCTCTCGACGATGGCCCATCGAGCCGAAGCGGCGTGACGATCCTTCGTCTCCGGCGGCACGTTGGCAATACGTCGACGGGCGAGGAAGTGTGGGCTTCATCGACTCCGTGTCTCAACCATTCTGCTCGACGTGCAGTCGACTGCGTTTGACTGCCGATGGCAAGTTCATGGTTTGCCTCTACGACAACCGCGAGATCGACCTCAAGCAACTCCTGCGCAGCGGCGCGGACGACCGGGCCATCGGTGAAGCGATTCGCGCTGCGGTCGCCGGGAAGGGGCGGGGCGGGGCGCTGGACCTGCTGGAACGGAAAGAGGTGTTGCCGGCCTCGCGCAGCATGCACCAGATCGGTGGTTAGTTCGTCGGTCCGTCCATCTGTCCGGTTTCGGCCTTGAGTGCCAGGATTCGCTCCAGGGCCTCGCGGACGTGATCCGCAACCCGCCGCTGACGCTCTTGAATGTCGTCGATCTCCAGCAGCTGCTGGCGAATCTCGGCGTCGACCGGAAGATTCGCACAGGCTCCATTGACCACCGTCGCGTATGGAAGAACCGCATCCACGGATAGTGGGTGACCGGACTCGTCGGCGATTTCCGTCATCAGCATGTTGTGGGCGGCGAACAGCTCGACCCGTGCACGTTTGATGTCCGCGTCGGCGGCATCGACTTCCGTCTCGTCGCGAACGACGTAGCGGGCCATCCGATAGCTGTGCTCCGAGGGAACCTCCTCCAGATCGACGCGCTCGACACCGACGAGATCGAAGTTCGATCGACCGTCAGGATGGAGACGGAGATTTTCGATGCGACCGATCGTCGCGACCGTGTGGATCGGCGGCGCCCCCGTGTATTCGTTCTCGTAGCCAGGACGCAGTAACGCCAGCGCAAGACGATTATCGCCGGCCGTCACATCTCGGACTAAATCGCGATAGCGAGGTTCGAAGACGTGTAAGGGGAGAACTGTCTCCGGGTAGAGTACCGCGCCCGGGAGGGGAAAGATGGGGATCGAGTCCGTCGTGTCCACGGTGTCGATCACCCCGGCTTGCGGGCGACGATCGCGGCAACCGCCCGCATCTTGTCATCCTTGCGTGCCGGTCCGATGATCTCGCGAGAGCGCAGGATCTCCCAATCGTGGAAAACCTCTCGCAGCTCGCCTGCGCGGAGTAGATAGTCCGGATTCTGCGGTCTACCAAATCGCACCTGCTCGGTCGTGAACGTCTGATAGATGACGACGCCGCCCGGCACGACGCCGTCCTTGATCTGAGGAAACAACGGGCGATGGAGATAGTTGAAGACCATGATCACGTTGTAGGCGCAGACCGGTACGGTCATCGAGCCATTCTCGTAGTTACCGGTCATGGCGCGGATGGGCGCACCCATTCGGCGCGCGCGGGTGCGGGCGTCGGCGACGGCGGAAGGGTCGATGTCGACGCCGTCGACGTCGAAGCCCCGTGTGGCCAGATAGATCGCATTACGACCGGATCCCATCGCGATGTCGAGGACGAGTCCTCCGGGGAGCAGATCGAAATTCTCCACCAGGTAGGAGGAGGGTGCAATCGCCTGTTGAAGGCTGGCGCCATCTCGCGTGCCGCTGCGCGTCGGGCCGTTCCAGGTCTGTAGCCCGCCGGTCACGTTGTAGAGGGGCGTGAAGCCATGCTCGGCGAGCAGCCGGCAGGCGCTGACGCTTCGCTGACCCTTCTCGCAAATGACGGCGATGGGCGTACCGGAGTTCGGCACTTCCCCGATGCGAGTTTCCAGCTCGTGCAGCGGGACCAACATCGAACCGGCAATGTGACAATCCTGGAACTCCGTCTCGGTTCGAACGTCGACGAGCACAAGCGATCCACCGGTCGCAAGACGACGATAAAGCTCGTCGCCGTCGATGTTTTCGTAACGATTGCGGGTCAAGGTATTTGCCTCGGTTCGTGCGGCGGCACTATAGCGTTTTGCGAGGATTCTCGCCGCCTGTCACGGGGCCTAGAGGACGGCGCCGGGGCAGTCTCCCGAGAGCACGCAGCGACCACATTCCGGCTTCCGCGCATGGCAGATCGTACGCCCGTGCCAGATCAAGGCGTGAGAGAAAAACGTCCAGTCCGACTCCTCGGCAAGCGCGTGCAGATCCGTCTCGATCTTCACCGGGTCGCGATGTTGCGAAAGTCCGAGACGACCGGCCAGCCGTGTGACATGGGTGTCGACCGGGATCGAGGGGATACCGAACCAGGTTCCCAGGATGACGTTGGCGGTCTTGCGTCCCACTCCGGGCAATTTAACGAGGGCATCCATTTCTGATGGCACGTCGCCACCGTGCCGTTCCGTCAGCGCCTTTCCGAGGCCGATGAGCGAGCGGGTCTTGTTGCGAAAAAACCCCAACGAATGGATGATCGACTCCAACTCCGAGGCGTCGGCTTCTGCCAGCGACGCCGCGTCCGGGTAACGCGCGAACAGCGTGGGGGTCACCTGATTCACCCTCTCGTCCGTGCACTGCGCCGACAGGACGGTCGCGATCAGCAATTCGAGGGCGCTTTCATGGTGGAGGGCGCAGTCGGCGTCGGTGTACTCGCCACGTAGCCCGTCAAGCAGGCGTACCGTCCGGTCCCGTCGACGCGCGAGCGACTCCCGGGGCATCAGGCGCCGGCCCGTTGTCGTCGATCCCGAAGAAACTCCAACAATCGGTCCAGTGGCCACGCATTGAGAACATCCGACGCCTGGCACCAGCCCTTACGGGCGATCCCCACGCCGTATCGCATGTCGTCAAGCCCCTCGGGGGCGTGGGCGTCGGGGTTGATGGCGGTCTTTAGCCCCCGCCGGAGTCCGAAACGAAGGTGTTGCCAGTCGAGATCGAGCCGATGTGGATGGGCATTGACCTCGACGGCGACGCCGTTCTCCGCGGCCCGTTCGAGGATCGCCTCGAGACGGACCGGGTATCCGTCCCGCGCCAGCAGGAGTCGTCCCGTCGGATGGCCGAGGATGTCGACGTAGGGTGAACCGATAGCTCGGAGGATGCGATCGGTCTGTTTCGTCTCGTCCAGGTTGAAGCGGCTGTGAACCGAGGCGACCACGACGTCAAAGGTCGCCATGACATCGTCAGGGAAGTCGAGCGATCCGTCCTCCAGGATGTCGACCTCGATACCCTTCAGCACGCGGAATTCGTCTCCGAATTGCTCGTTGAGACGTTCGATCTCTTCATGTTGGGCTGCGACCCTGTCGGCGTCCAGGCCGCCGGCATACGCCGCGGCTTTCGAGTGATCGCAGAGACCCAGGTACTGCAGTCCTCGCGATCGTGCCGCTTCCGCCATCTCCTCGATGGACGCGCTGCCGTCGGACCAGTTCGAGTGAACGTGGAGCACGCCTTTGAGGTCGGTCGGTTTCAGCAGGTCAGGGAGTTCATGCGTCTCGGACGCCTCGATCTCGCCTAGATTCTCCCGTAATTCCGGCTCGACGTAGTCCAGGCCCAGATGCCCGTACAGCGCAGCCTCGTCGGCGACCGGAAGTTCCTCGCCGTCGGACTGGCGGGTCAGAGCGTATTCGTTCAGCCGCATTCCGCTTGCCTGGGCCCGCGCCCGCAACGCCACGTTGTGCGCCTTGCTGCCGGTGAAGTAGTTCAACGCGCAGGCGTAGGACGATCGACCGACGACGCGTAAGTCTGCCGTCGGGCCACTCTTGAGTCGGACGCTACACTTGGTAGGGCCACGACCGATGACCTCCTCGACGGCATCATCCTCCGCAAACACGGCCATCACCGGCTCCGCATCGGCGGCGGCGACGAGGACGTCGATGTCCTTCGATGTCTCCACGCGACGACGCACGGAACCTGCGACCTCCGCGCGTTCCACTCCCGGCAGCGGCGTCACGAGGGCAAGCAGACGCTCGGCTTCCCGCTGGATGACCGGCTGACGGAAGCGTCCTGCGTGGCGTCGGACGGCGTCGATGCCGCGGAGGATCTTGTCCTGGGAGGCCTGCCCGAAACCGGGTAAATCTCGAAGTCGGTTCTCGCGGCACGCATATTCGAGTTCGCCGAGGGTCGAGATGTCCAGGGCGACGTGGATCGCGCGCACCTTCTTGGATCCCAGCCCGGGAATCTTGATCCACTGCAGGAGCCCCGGCGGAACCCGTGTTCGAAGCTCGGCGAGATACGGCAGCCCACCGTCACGGACGAGGGTCCCGATCTTGTCCGCCAGTGCGACGCCGATACCCTTGATCTCGGTCAGCCGATTCTCGCGGACCAGTAACTCGAGATCGTCATCGAGCCCGCGCAGGATCCGTGCGCCGTTGTGGTAGGCGCGGGTCTTGAACGGATTCTCGCCGAGGAGTTCCAGCAGAAGTCCGATCTCCTCCAGTGATTCGGCGATCTGTTTCCGATTCATCGGTCGCGAACCACGCGGTAGCGAAGATACAACTCGTCTTGCTCCTGACGACACTCGATCAGTTCCAGCCGTCTCTGGTCCGCCATCGTCAACCCGACGCCGTCGGCAATCGTCGGTGCGTCCCGACCGCAGAGGAGCGTCGGAGCCAGCGTCAGATTGATTTCATCGACGAGATCTTCGTGGATCAGTCGTGCGTTGAGTTCGCCGCCACCCTCGCATAACACCGATTCCAATCCCTCGTCTCGAAGGCGTCGCAACACGCTTCCCAGATCGACCTGCTCTTCACCGAGTTGCCAGACCTCGCAGCGCGATTCGAGGGCAGCCAGCGCGGCAGGGTCCGTGGATTCGGTCGTCACCAGGATCCGACGGGCGCCGTGATCGTCGTGGAAGAAGCGGGAGTCCGTGGGCAGCTGCGCAGACCCCGAGACGACGATCGCATGCAGTCCCGCAGGCTTACCTAGTTTCAGCCGATAGTCGCGCATCGCCTGGGTGCGGACATCCAACCGCGGGTTGTCCGCTCTCAGAGTCCCCGCACCGACCAGCAAGCCATCCGCACGTGCGCGTAGCCGATCCATGTGCTCGCGGTCCAGCGGACTTGTGAATCGAGGGTATTCGCGACGCGCCGACGTGATCTTGCCGTCGACCGTCGTGGCCATGTTGATATAGACGAAAGGTCTGTTCATCTTGTGGTCCGCGCCAACCCCAAGTTACCATACGAGACGGTTTTGCCAGTGGCGGGAAGGGCATCGAATGGCGTGGGCACCCAATAGAGAGGACGCGTGGCATCTGCTCAATGAGTACACCAAGAAACCCGGCCTCCTTCAGCACGCGCTGGCGGTCGAGGCGGCCGTGCGCGGCTACGCGACACGAAACGGTGAAGACGCCGATCATTGGGGGCTTGTCGGGTTGCTCCATGACTTCGACTACGAGCGTTGGCCCTCCGCCGATGATCACCCCTACCGCGGTTGCGAGATCCTCGAGTCGCTCGGGTATCCCGAGTGGTTTCGTCGAGCGATTCTGTCGCATGCCGACTACACCGGTGTCTCTCGGGAAAGCGATCTGGAGAAGACGCTCTTCGCTTGCGACGAACTCTGCGGGTTTCTCGTCGCCTGTGCGCTCGTGACTCCCAACCGCTCGATTCACGATGTCAAGGTGCGCTCCGTGAAAAAGAAGCTGAAGTCGAAGGGCTTCGCCGCCAGTGTCAATCGCGACGACATCCGTACGGGCGCGGAGGGGTTGGGCATTCCATTGGAAGACCACATCGCGTTCGTGCTCGAGACGCTTTGTGGAGTCGCCGACGAACTTATCTCGTGAACGACGTTCGCCAGCACTTTCCGGGGGTCCTGCGCCAGACCTACCTCAACGCCGCCGCGCAGTCGCTCCTTCCGACCCCCGTGATGGAAGAGATGAGCGACTCGATGCGTGCTCACAACGAACTGGGCATCAATGCCTTCGCGAGTTACCTGGACGGGCTGATCCGGGCCCGATCTGCCGGGGCTCGTCTTCTCGGAGCGCGACCCGAACAGATCGCGTTTGTCGGGAATACGGCCGCCGCGATATCCCAGGTCGCCGGCGGAATCGACTGGAACGACGGAGATGAGATCCTCGTGGGGGATGAAGAGTTCCCCGCGATCGTCTTGCCGTGGTTGGCGCAACAGCCCCGTGGCGCGCGGGTGCGATTCGTGCCGACCGAGGAGGGTCGATTGCTCGCGGACCGCTTCCTCGAGGCGATCGGTCCCAGGACGCGAGTCGTCGCGGTCTCGCACGTCCAATGGACCAGCGGGTATTGCATGGAGTTGGAAGAGCTGGGGCGCGTGTGTGCAGAGCGAGAGATCCTCTTCTGTGTTGACGCGATCCAGTCCCTCGGCGTCCTACCGATCGACGTCGAGAAGCTCAAGATCGGCGTGCTGGCTGCGGACGGGCGGAAGTGGATGATGGGCCCGCAGGGTTGCACCCTGCTCTACGTAAGCGATGACTGGGGCCGAGAACTTCGACCGCCTGCGGTCGGAACCATGACCCTTGCGAACCCCGACGGTCTACTGGACTATCGCGATTGGGATCGCGAGAACGGCGTCGTCGACATGGAGCCGCATCTGCAGGCCGGCGCGGCAAGATTCGAGACCGGCTTCCACAACTTCTGTGGGCTCGCCGGTCTGGCCCGGGCCATGGAGTTCGCGGAGACCGTGGGTCGAGAACGGATTCAAACCCACATCGCCCAACTCACGAGGCTGGCGGCCAAAACCGTCCAGGAGCGCGGATGGACTGTCTGGGGGCCGCATCAGGACCACGAGCGCGCAGGGATCACGACGTTTTCCATACCCGGTGATCCTACCCTCGTCTACGACCACCTCAACCGAAACGACATCTCGATCTCCCTGCGAGAGGGACGACTACGGATCGCACCTCACGTCTACAACACCGAGGACGAAGTGTTGCACTGCATCGCCACGATCCAGGAGGCGTTGCGATGAGTACACGCCTGCCGTTCGAGACGTACCTGGAGACCGTCAGGCACGCACCGCTGGTTGCGATCGATCTGATCGTCGAGGGTGCGGACGGTTTGTTCCTGCTCGGGTTGCGGAAGAAAAATCCGGCGAGCGGGTCGTGGTTCGTTCTCGGTGGCCGCATTTACAAGGATGAGTCCCTCGATCACGCCTTCGCGCGCATCAGTCACGATGAACTCGGTGTCGAATTGGCACGCGGCGATGCGCGGTTTCTCGGAGTCGATGAACACTTCTACGACGAGAACGCGGGAGGGCTGCCGGGCTTCGGAACGCACTATGTGGTTCTCGGGTATTGCATCAAGTGTGATAGGTCGTCTCTGGCCTTGCCGGAAGACCAGCACTCCGACTACCGCTGGTTTCAGCGTGACGAGCTTCTGCAGGATTCGCAGGTTCATCCGAATACGCGCCGCTACTTTGAGGCGTTTGAGCCGGTCTAGATTTCGTATTCGCGCAATTTACGGTAGATCGTCGCCCGCGATATCCCCAGCATCCTTGCAGCTTGCGTTCGGTTCCCGCCGGACTGCGCCAGGGCTTCCCGGATCCGGTCTCGCTCGCTTGCACTCAGACTCGTCGCAACCACGGGATCGGGTTTCCGTGTGGCCACCGCGGCCGGGCCGGGAAGCAGCGCACCAAGAGAGGCATCCCCATCGATGAGATCGACATCGATCGAACCGTCGCCCGCGAGCAGCGATAATCGCTGTAGAACGTTCTCGAGTTGCCGGATGTTCCCGGGCCAGCGGCAGTTCTCGAACCGCTCCATCACGGCCGTCGAGATCTCCGTCATCGTTCGCTTTCGCCCTCGTGCAATCCGAGCTAGAAAGTGAGCCGTGAGCAGGGGAATGTCTCCATGGCGGTCCCGCAGCGCGGGGAGGCGGATCATCAACACCTGCATGCGATACATCAGATCTTCCCGGAAACGTCCGGCCTCCACCTCTGCCGCAAGGTCTCGGTGGGTGGCGGCGATCAGCCGCACGTCGACCTGGATCGGTGTGTCGCTCCCGACGCGTCGCACCTCACCCTCCTGAATGGCACGCAGGAGTTGGGCCTGCATCGTTGTGGACATGTCACCGACTTCGTCGAGGAACAGCGACCCTCCGTGGGTCTGCTCGAAGAGGCCCTGGCGGTCGTGTTCGGCACCCGTGAATGCGCCGCGGACATGACCGAAGAGTTCGCTCTGGAGTAGGGAGTCGGGGATCGCGGCGCAATTTTCCGAGACGAACGTCTGTTTTCCACGGGCCCCGTTGTAATGAATCGCCTGCGCAACCAGTTCTTTGCCGGTCCCGCTCTCACCCTGGATCAACACGGGAAGCTCGCTGTCGGCGACCTGTCGGATCAGATCGAAGACTTGCTGCATGACACTGGACTGACCGACCATGCTGCCGAAGGTCGCCCGTTGCTCGGCGGCGGCACGAAGATCGAGATTCTGCACATGAAGTGACGCGAACTGCCGGGCATTCTCCAGTGCCAGCGCCGCATGATTGGCAAAGGCCTCAAGGAACCGCAGGCTTCCCATGTCGAACGGCCTGCTACCCTCGCGGCTGTCCAGATAGACGGCGCCGGTGATGTGGCCCCGCGAGCGGAGGGGCGCGCACATGAGCGACTGGATGGAATGCAACGAGACGCTCGGCCATTCCAGGAACCGTTGATCGTTCTGCGCATCCAGTGCGATGACCGATTTTCCCTTCGCCGCCTCGGCGACGATGTGACGGCTGAAGCGTCGGCCGTCGTCGATCGTGTCGTGGTCCACGTTTCTGAGGACTCGGACGGCGAACTCACCCGATAGCTGATCGCGGAGGAGGATCATGCCGCGATCCGCTCCCACCACCTCAAGCGCCATATCGAGCATCGTCTCCAACAACTGGTCGGGGTCCGATTCGGAATTGAGGGCGCGAATCATTTCATACAGAGCGACGAGCCGACGGTTGATGGGAGAATCGCCGATCGGGGGTGGTTCGCGCAGCGGTTGGAAGACTGTGCGCTCCGAGAGCCCACCGGAGAGGCCATCGTCAGCGACGCGTTCGCGGGCGAGGTCGAGGGCCCGTCGGCCGTGATCCAACGCCTTCCTCGCCAACGTCTCGTCTTCGAGAGCCTGGGCGACCCGGGTCATGACGGCCCACGCCTCGGCACGCACGACCGGTAGGTCCAGTTCGTCGGCACGGGCGATGACCCGTTCCAGGAGTTCGCGGGATTGGACCGCGCGGCCACGACGAACGCCGCGGGACGCGCGGGCCAGCGCGACCCGAAGATCGAACCAGGGCTGACGCCAGGACCCCTCTCTGGCCGCGAGGCTCTCGTAGCCATGTAACAGTCGCTCGAGAGAACCCTCAGCGTCGGTCGCGACACGCAGCTCGATCTCCAGTGTTCGGGCCCAGAGCAACGTGTCGGGATCACCCAACGATTCCGCCCTCGCGATCGACTCGGAGATAGCCGTCGCGAGACGCTCGTATTCCGGGCGATTCGCCGCCAGTTCGGCTTCGATCCGCGCCAGCCTCGCAGCCTCGATCATGACCGGATCGATTTGCAAATTGGGTGCGGAGAGTCGTTTCTCGAGGAGCGTCGACGCCTCATAGGTCCGGCCGCAGCGAACGAGTGCCTGGGCTCGCGCCGTGGCGGCCACCAGCTGGAGCCGGCGGTCACCCAGATGACGGCCAAGGTCATCGGTCTCAGCGGCGAGCGAGATGGCCTCGGCCAGGTGTCCGGTGTAGACGGAGAGCTGGGCGAGCGTGCCCCGGGCGACACCCTCCAGAAGGAGTCGCCGGTTCTTGCCGGCTGCGAGACGCGCGCGTTCGAGGAGAGTCCTTGCGCTCACGTAGCGGCCGGCTCGCTGTTCCAGGACGCCAAGACCGATCAGGCACGGAAGATTCGCCGGATTCCCGTCGGCCTCGGCAAGTGAAATTGCCTGACGAAAGTGGTCTCCGGCGTCGGGCAGCCCCTCGTTGGCCATACACATGCCGATGGACTGATGGACGTGGGCCAGGGCCAGGTTGTCGGCGGCGGATTCAAATCCGGAACGTGCGGCGTCGAGGTACGGAAGTGCATCTCGTCCGCGCCCCTGCCGAGCGAGGGCCATACCGATCGCTTCGTTGGCCAGGGCTCGAGATGGCGGGTCGTCGACGGTGGCGGCAAGTTCGAGAGCATCCAGGGCGAACGTCCTTCCAAGGTCGAAGTTCCCCGCGAGGACGATGGCCATCGCCCGGCGAGCGGAGGCTTGCGCACGAGTCGCGGGAGTCGAACCCCAGCGCACCACGGACGCGTACGCTCGAGCCGCCGCTCGATAGAGACCCGCCTCGTGGAGGAGGTTCGCCTGTCGGTCGCGAAATTCGATTCGACGATCGTCGTTGCGCCGAAGCGTGCGGAGAACGTAACCCATGCGCTGAGCCGCCAGCACGGGGTCGTTGGCGTCGCTGGCGCTCCTCGCGGCCAGGAGCGCTGCGTCGATGGCGCGCTCGCGTTCGTCGAGGATCGTCCACAGGCGAGCCATCGTCATGCGTGAGACGTCGATGCCCGCCCGGGGAGACAGCGTATCCAGGATGCGTCGAACGAGTGATTCGTATTCCGTGATGCCGGTCGATTCGCGTGCCGCGGCGGCCAGCGGCCTCCATGCGATCGCAAACCGGTCCTCCCGCTCCCATACCCAACCCAGCGTGACGAGTTCCTGTAGATCGAGGCGCAACGATTCTCGGGTGCGCTCGAGGATGCGTGTGAGATCGACGACGGCCAGCGAATCCTCCGCCAGGGCCAGCGCGGCGAGGGTCCTTCGCGCCCGGGGCTTGAGGGCGTCGACTCTTCCGGATACCGCGGTGTCCACCGTCGCCGCATCGGGCGAAGATCGTCGTGGCTGCCACGCGCCGTCGACGAGCAGGGTCTCCGCCAGGAGCGGATCGCCGTTCGATGCTTCCGTGAGCCAGCGCAGATGGGACGCCGAGACACGCGTGCGGCCACTGACTCGAGCGATCATCGTTCGAAGGGCCTCCTCGTCCAACGGGCCGAGGTCGATACGGTGCATCGTCTCCAGAACCTGGGTCCGGGCGAGGAGTCTCTGAACACCGGGAGCCACGATGGAGTCCGGTCGGAGCGCCGCGACGACCCGTAGCGGAGCTGCGTGCGCCTCGAATGCCACGCGCTCGAGGAGTCTCTGGACGCCCTGGCCCGCGCGGTCAACGTGTTCCAGTACGAGTACCGCGGGGTTCCGAGCGGCGCGATTCCGCAATCGATCGAGCAACTCATCGACGACCGAGGCCGGAGTATCTTCCGCGTCCGGTGACAGGCGTCCCGCCGGGGGATGCACGATGTCCCAGCCGCGAGAGACGGCTTCCGCCGACAGCCAGGCCAGCATCCGTTGTCTCCCGCTTCCGGGCGATCCACAGACCCAGGTCACGCTACTCGCCGTGGCACCGGACACCGTATCCCAGAGTTCCTGTGCTTCTCGTTCGCGGCCGGCCGGTGTTCCGGAGTTCAGTCGGGCCGCTCTGGTAGAGACGATCTCGTGGGGTAGGTCCGTCCCGCATGCGGCGTTCAAACCCGCGAGCGCCTCGTACGCAGAGCCCGGTCGGCGGGTGGGGTCGGGATCAAGCATCTGCTCCAGCCACTCGCCGATGGCTGTCGGATAGCCCTCAGGGGGTGTGGGGCGCGAGCGACGTCCCGCTCGAACGGCGTCTATGAAGCCGGCGATGTCCTTGCCGAGTCGGAACGGGGGATGACCATGGATCCCCTCGAAGAGTACGGCACCTAGCGCGTAGAGGTCGGAGCGAGGCCCGGGGGAACCGCCATCGAAGAGCTCGGGTGCGAGATACGGGAGGGTTCCTGCGGTCCGACTCCTCGGGTCGAGGTCGTCTTGACGATGGAGCGCCAATCCGAAGTCCAGTAACACGAGTCGCGCACCGAGGCGCGGCGTGGACCGAACCATCAGGTTGCCGGGTTTCAGGTCCCGATGCACGATTCCGATATCGTGAAGGAATGCCAGTGCACGCAGGGCCTCCGCTCCGAGCAGCGGCAAATCGGCCGGTCGCGTCTTGATCGCTTCGACGACACCCATGCCTTCGATCCATTCCATGCCCAGCAGGGGGTGTCGACTGCCGGTGTCAAACTCGAGGTCATAGGTTGCGACCAGGTTCGGGTGGTGCAGCCTGCGCAAGATCACGAACTCGCGACGCAGGCTCTCGATCCTCGCCGGGGTCGCGGAGATCAGCTCCTTGAGCGCGATCTTCTGTCCGTCGCGAAGCCCGTCTTCGACCAGCCAGACGCGCCCCGCCCCACCTTCGCCCAGTAGACGAACGGGCCGATACCGATCCGGAAGTCGATCGGGAAGTTCCATGGCTAAACTATACTGCCCGATGGGGTTAGGTTCCGGTCCGATCAATCGAGAAACGGGGGAAAAATGACTCGACCCGCCAGAATACCCGACGGAGACGTTGCCGAGAGACTCTCAGAGCTAGAGGGTTGGAACGTTGAAGGCGGGCAGTTGGTTCGCCAGTTCACCTTCAAGGACTTCGTCGCCGCGTTCTCATTCATGACCGCGATGGCCCTGGTCGCAGAGAAACTCGACCATCATCCCGATTGGAGCAACGTCTATAACCGGGTGACGATCCGACTCCATACCCACGATGTTGGCGGCCTCACGGAGCTGGACTTTCAGTTTGCAGCGCACGCGAGTGATCTGGCACCGTGAGTCGACGGTTGGTGATCTTCGATTGCGATGGTGTGCTCGTCGATTCGGAACGCGTCGCGAACCGGGTCATGACCCACCACCTGCAGGCAGCAGGGCTACGCTGGGAATACTCCGAAGTCTGTCATCGATTCACGGGCCGCTCGATGGCGTCGTGTGTCGTGGAAATCGAGAGTGAGTTGGGACGGCGCTTGCCGGTAGACTGGGTCGAGCAGGTCCAGCAGGAGACGTTCGCGGCGTTTCGCGAGGATCTGCAAGAGGTACCGGGAGTGCGAAGGTTGATCGACGTCGTCACGAGTCGAGGCTGGGCAAGTTGCGTCGCCTCCAGCGGAGAGCACGAGAAGATCGCGTTCACGCTGAGCTTGACGGGACTTCTCGATCGTTTTCACGGTCGTGTGTTCAGCAGCAGCGACGTGTCCAACGGGAAGCCGGCTCCCGATCTGTTTCTCCACGCGGCTACGTCCATGGGGTACGAGCCGGAGGACTGCTGGGTCATCGAGGACAGCGCCCCGGGTGTGGCTGCCGCGCGTGCTGCCGGGATGCGTGTGTTCGGTTACACCGCTGGGGTCTCTCGGAACGATCTTCTGGAAGCCGGCGCCGAAGTCTTCGCAGATATGGCGCAGTTTGCCGACCGCCTGTCGTCGGTGACGGAGGACGGGACGTCGTGAGTCGAATCCTTCATGTCACCAACGGCGACTCGGTCGTCGGAGGAATCCGCGCCGGAGGCATCGAGGGCACGATCGTCCCATGGCGTGACGTCCTGCACGAGGGTCGCGTCGTGTCGGGTCTGTCTCTCGAAGAGCAGAGTCGCTCGCGCGCGCGGTTTCTGGAAGATCTGGTGGACGAGTCCTACGTCGAGCTACTGGAGGTCTTCCGCGCCCGTGATCGAGAACTCGCCACCTACCGCGAGCGCGACGAGGTGTGGCTCTGGTTCGAGCACGACCTCTACGACCAGCTCCAGATCTTGCAGATCCTGAACTGGTTCTCCCGTCGTGCGGGAGCGGTGGGCGCGTTGTCGATGATCTGTATCGACCGGTTCCCGGGTGTGACGCCGTTTCACGGTTTGGGGCAACTCGAACCCGACCAGCTGGCCAGTCTCGCGGATCAAAGAGTGCCCATCGAGCCGGAGACGCTGACGCTGGCGGCCGATGCGTGGCGTCAGTTCTGCGGTTCGGACCCCACGGAACTTCAGCGCTTTGTCGACGGGGATGGGGCGGGGCTACCGTTCCTGGGTGCCGCGCTGGGTCGCCATCTTCAACAGTTTCCTTCGACCCGTGATGGGCTGTCTCGCTCTGAGCGTCAGATTCTTCAGGCGCTCGCCGATGGCCCCATGGAACTGGGAGCGCTGTTTCGAAAGTCGCAGCAGGAGATGGAAGAGGCGCCGTTTGTCGGTGACGCGATCTTCCTCGTCTACGTCGAGTGGCTACGCGCGCCCGAACCGCTCATCGTGTGGTCGCGGGAAGTCGCATCGGCACCCGCCGGTGAGACCGTCAGTCTGTGGCATCGTCAGGTCGAATTGACGGCAGCGGGACGTCAGGTTCTGGTGGGTGGCGCCGATCGAACCCGATTCCAGGCGCTGGATCGTTGGCTGGGGGGTGTGCATCTCGTTGGCAAGCGTCCCGCGTATCGGTGTGTATCCGGTCGACCTCAGATTGTCGCGGCGGACTAACTATCCGATCAAGTAAGGACCGCTGTTTTGCCGACACCGCCGACATTTCCTCGCTGCGTATCTATGTGCTGTATAATCGTTGCTGAAGGCACGACGGCTGCCAAGGAACGTGTTGCTCGAGGGTGACTTCCCGCAATCCGAGCCAACCGCAATCCGTCACTTACCCTGCGAACCGAAACGGATAAACTCGTTATCGAGTTCTGTAGACTTAACGTTAACCGTGCTCTAGAAGCACGGAGGTCCACGGAAACTCCTGCG